>CAZPJO010000018.1:3832-17013 GCA_964586895.1 uncultured Roseicyclus sp. | reverse complement strand
CTTCCAACGCGCCGATACGGGCCTTGGCCTTGCGCAGGTTGAAGAACAGTTTCTTCTGCGCGGAGGTCGTGCCGAGTTTCACCAGGGACCACGAGCGCAGGACATATTCCTGGATCGCGGCGCGGATCCACCACATCGCGTAGGTGGCAAGGCGGAAGCCCTTTTCAGGGTCGAATTTCTTGACCGCCTGCATCAGGCCCACGTTGGCCTCGGCGATGACTTCGGCCTGCGGCAGGCCATAGCCCCGGTAGCCCATCGCGATTTTCGCGGCGAGGCGCAGGTGCGATGTCACCATCTGGTGCGCGGCGTCGGTGTCTTCCTGCTCGACCCAGCGTTTGGCGAGCATGTATTCCTGTTCCGGCTCCAACATCGGGAACTTGCGGATTTCCTGAAGGTAGCGGTTCAGGCCGCCTTCCGGCGTGGGTGCGGGCAGATTTGCATAGTTGGCCATGTCTGGTCCCCCTGTTCACGAATGGGCGCTCTGGCCCAGTTGGACCTCATGTAAATACGATTAACTTTATTACAAGAGGTGCGGTGTTAAAACCGGATTTTGGGTATAACGCGGCGCACCGGCGCACGGCAAGCGTGGATTGCGCACGATCACGTGCAATTGTGCACAAGTTATCGCGAAATCTCGGCAAGCAGATCGCGCAGATCGGGCGGCAAAGGGGCCTCGAAGCGCAGGGTTTCGGCGCTGACGGGGTGGTGGAAGCCCAAAATCGCGGCATGCAGCGCCTGTCGGGGGAAGGCATTGATGGCCTGCGCGCCGGGGGTCTTGTCCGAGACCTTGCGCCGCCCGCCATAGGTCTGATCCCCCACAAGCGCGTGGCCGGCATGGGCCATATGCACGCGGATCTGATGCGTGCGCCCGGTTTCCAGACGGCAGGCGACAAGTGCGACGGGGCCGTGCCCTTCGAGAACGCGCACGCGGGTGACGGCGTGGCGACCGCCGGAAAACAGCACCGCCTGACGTTGCCGGTCGGTCTTGTGGCGCGCCAATTGGGTGGTGATCTTGAGCGTCGGGCCTTCGAAACTGATCCCGCGCAGGCCGCGCAGGCGCGGGTCCGAAAGGTCGGGCTGCCCATGGCACACGGCCAGATATTCGCGTTCCATCGAGTGATCGGCAAATTGCGCGGCGAGCCCATGATGGGCGCGGTCGGATTTGGCCACAACAAGAATGCCGGACGTGTCCTTGTCGATGCGATGCACGATGCCGGGCCGCTTTTCGCCACCCACGCCGGAAAGATTGCCGCCGAAATGGTGCAGCAACGCATTGACCAGCGTGCCCGAGGGGCTGCCGGGGGCGGGATGGACGACCATGCCCGCCGGTTTGTTCACCACGATCAGGTCGGGATCCTCGAACAGGATATCGAGGGGGATATCCTCGGGCCGCGTTTCAACCTCAACGGCGTTCTCGATCGTGATCGCGACCTCATCGCCTTCGACGAGCCTGGCCTTTGGGTCCGTCACGATCACGTTGTTGACGGCAACGGCACCTGCGGGGATCAACCTGGCAAGGCGTGAGCGGCTGATCGCCTCGCCCTCTGGCACGGCACGCGCGACTGCCTTATCAAGGCGCGGCTCCGGGTTGGGGCCGATGGTAACCGAAACGATGCGCGTGGATGCGGACATGACCGACGAGACCCCGGAAGACGACGCCCCCCCATTGCCCGCCGATTTGCGGTTTCTGAAGACGCTGGTGACGGTTCTGACCGCCGTGATGATCCTGGGCGTCATAACCATCGTGATGCTGCTTGTCATCCGCCTCAATGGCGGCGGCGCGCCGGTTCTGGTGCATCCGGAGGTGTTCGAGATCCCCGACGGTGTGGAGACGGTCGGCTATAGCGTGATCGACGGCTATACGGTGATCATCGGCGATGACGGGGTGATCCGGGTCTTTGCGAGCGATACGCGCCGGTTGATGGACGAGTTGAACCTGCGGGACTGATGCCTACGGGAAGGTCGCGTGACTGTCGGGGATTTGGGGGATGGTACCAGCGCCCCGGCTCGAACGGGGGACCTCCTGATCCACAATCAGGCGCTCTAACCAACTGAGCTACGCCGGCATCCTATTGCACTGCCGGGGGGATAGCGCTGGCCCCACGCGATTGCAAGGGGGGTCAGGCGGTCAAGTCGATGGTCCATTCCTGCTCCACCAGGTTGACGCCGAACGCGCGCACAGGTTTGGCTGAGGTGCAGATGAATCCGGCCTTTGCATAGAGGGCACATGCCGCGCGGTGACTTTCGTGGGTCCAGAGTGTCATGCGCCCGAACCCGTGCGCGCGGGCATGATCGAGACAGAGGTCCAAAAGCTGCCTCCCAAGGCCCCTGCCCCGCGCCTCGGGCCGCAGCAGGAACAGGCGCAGCTTTGCCGTATCGGGATCGGGCCCCTTAACACAGAAGACGGAGCCAAGGCGCGCCGCGCCATTCCAGGCGATCCATGCGCGTTCAACGCGGGTATCCCGATGATCAATGAAATCGGCCAGAACGCGGGCAACAAGGGCCTCGAAGCTGGCATCGAAGCCTTCGTCGCGCGCGTATAGAATCGCGTGCTGCTCGATCAGCCATCCGGCATCGCCGGGCGCGAGGTCGCGGAATTGCAGGCTTGCCATGGCGCGTTCCCTTGCACAGGGTGTGGTGCTTGCGTTACCCCGATTTCGCAACCTTGGAGGCGCAGCGCATGGGCATCAACAGCGAAAACGAAATGGCCGCCGATCTGCAGATCGGTCCGACGACGCTTGGCATGGTGCGCCTTTATGTCGTGGGCGACGGGATCGACTTGCCGATGGATTTCGACCCCGATGAGGCCGAAGAGATTGCCGAAGAACTCCGCGCGGCAGCGGCGGCGGCCCGTAAGGCAGGCAAGAAATCCTAGGCAAAAAAGGGTCCGGCACCCCCAATCGGCGGTCCCGGACCCGGTGTCTTGCAAGCCGCAAGTTACTCGTTACGCACAACCGAATACACGATACTCGTTAATCAAAAGCGAAACCGCAGGCCGACGTTGACCGAAAAATCGTCGTAATCGCCGGACACGGTGCCCGTGCTGACGCCAGCGGCGTTGAAGCGATCGGATTCGATGTCGAACAGGCGGCGGTAGCGCACGTCACCGGTCAGGGCGAGCGTATCGCTGAGGTCATAGGACGCGCCGGCGATCAATTGGGCGGCAAAGACGGTGTCGTCTTCGTTCACTTCCACACCGGGGCCGTAGATCAGATCCTGTTCCACGAACGCCACACCAAGGCCCGCCCCAAGGTAGGGCGTGACCGCACCGCCGGTGGTGAAGTCGTAAAGGCCGTTGGCAAACAGCGTCGTGGCGCGAATACCGCCATCGACGTTGACCTCGGCAGCAGCCCCGTTGCCGGAGAAGAAGATGTCATCGGCATCGGAGTCGGTATACGACAGCTCGACCTCGGCGCGGATCGAGGGGGCGATCGTGGCGCCGACGCCGATCCCGAAATTGAAGCCCGCGTCGTAATCGGCATCGACCGATTGGGTGCCACCGGGGGGCGTGATGGTGCCGTCGTAATCGGATTGACCTTCAAAGGCGACGCCGCCGAAGACAAAGCCATAGGGGTCTTGAAGCGATTGTGCGGACGCGGCGCCAGCAAGGGCCATCAGGCCGGCGGCGAGGATGAGGGAGCGTTTCATGGGGTGGCGTTTCCTGTTTTGAGACCTATCGCCTTGGTCCTACACGACGAAATCCGTCACCGTGAAATCACCATCGCGTGTTAATTTTATTGTTTTTTATCAATGATTTGAATTGTGTGCTTGCGCAGAGGCATGGTGCATGTCCGCAGATCGAATAAACGGCGTCACTTGCGTGTTAACGTTTGTCTAGGCGCCAGGTTGCGGGTCGCGGAGATAGTGCAGGCGCAACGCCGCGTGGCGCGCGAATCTCTGCGTCACGGCCTTTCGGCGCGCCCCGGCCAGCTTGGTTTCCGGACCCATACGCAGGATCTCGGCATCATAGGCATCCGCGATGATCAGGCCGGTGTCAGCGGGCAGAAGATCGGTGGGGAAATCTTCATCCACCGCCCAGAAATACCGATCGCCCCATTCCAGGTAGCCTTCCCATTTCGCGTCCGAGGTGAAATCCGCCCGCGATGATTTGCATTCGATCACCCACAGCTCGCCCTTGGGTCCAAGCGCCATCACGTCGAGCCGCTTGCCGCGTTCGGGGGTGAATTCTTCCAGCGTGACAAAGTCGTGGGCACGCAAGTGGCGGCACACGCCCCGGGCCAGCAATTGGCCGGGTTTGGCATCACTCAAGGGGGCAAGCACAGGGTCCATCGTGCCAGATTGGAACATTTGCGGAACATTTTCAAGCGCGCTTGCCCTTGCCGTTGCCGCCCATCGCCCCTAGATCGTTTCGAGACGGGTCTGCCCTTCTCGTACCTGTGGCAATATTCCGGTGGCCTTAAGCAAATCCGAGGGAGCTGGCTCTGACCGGGCCGTGGTCCGGCTACCTGGCGCCCACCTGTACATACAGGTCCTCGGGAATGAACGCCTCTACGGTTGCGGCGGTCCCCGTCACCCTTTTCCGCCCGGTCCGCCCGCCTCAGGCGCGGCGATGATCCTGCACCCGCACGGGGATCGCGCTGGGGTCATGGACGGCTTGCGGGCCGCGCGTGCCACCGCCGCCTTCGTCATCACGATCCGCCAGCATCATGATCCGGATGCCCATCTGCACCGACCCGAAGGTGATCGTGCACAGAACCCAGAAAATCGCGACGGCAAAGGGCCCCTCGGGCGTATGGGTGACCAGATGCCAGAGGTTGGCCACGTTCGACCACAGCACAAGCCCCACGAACGCGGCCGCGATCACGGACCCGAACGCGGCATGGCGCAGCAGAAACTTGATATGGGACGGCATGGCGACCTCCTGTCTTGGATGTGGGTGATATAGCCCGCCATCGGCGACCTGTCGAATGACGTGGCAAAGATGCGCCCGGAGGCGCGCCCTTTGGGGGACGCAGGTGCCGCCCTATATGGAAAGGAGCCCTGCAGGAGGATGCCCGATCATGCCCGACCCCGCCCCGCGATCCCGCGACCCCCATGGCCTGTCCCACGCGCGCGAATTGCAGGGACACCTGAGTTGGCTTGACAGTTTTTCGGGCGCGGCGCTGGCGGTTCTGGCGACGGCGTCGGGGATCTACACCTATCTTGGCGTCTCGTCGTTGCTTGATGACACGGGCGCGTTGTCGTTCTTTGCGGCCTCGGCCTATTCGATTGCGGTTTCGGTCGGCATTTTCGTCTTCTGGTCCTACCTGATGCGCCTTTTGCCCGCGATGCGCACGGCGGGCGCGAAGCTCAAACTGATGGGGGCGATGGCGTTGGGATCGTTGGCGATCATCGCGATGTCGTCATGGCTGAACGCGGCGGCGCTGGCCGGGGCTGCGGCGGTCGAACAACACCTCGCCCGCACCGTGCAGGATTACCAGCAGGCCCTCGAACAGGCCCATGATACGGCGGTCAGCGCGCAGGCATTGCAACGCGATGTGGCCCGCGTCCGGCAATCATTCGAGGATTTGTCCGAACAGGAAGCGGCAGGCGATCTGTCGGGGTTGGCGGGGCGCGGCGCGGTGTTTCGCGTGCTGCGCCAGAAGGCCGAGGAACTGGCCGCGCTTGAAACTCAGATCGCCGCACAATCGGAATTGATCGAAAGCGCGTTCGATGAAGGCAATGTGATCTTGTCGCGGATGCGCGCGCTGATCGTGGAACCGGGCGCGGTGGAGGCGCGGTCGGTGGCGTTTTCCGAAGATGCCGTGCGGCTCGCGGGTCTGGTCACCACGCTGCGGCAGCTTTCGGTGGCCCCGCTGGTGGACCGCGCGGCCGAGGATCTGTCGGCGTCGGTGGTGCTTCCGGAACTCGACGCCACGGGGGCGGCGGGACAGGATGCGCAGGCCTCGACCATCTCAAGCGTGCTGCAGGTCCTTGCCCTGCGCGCCACATCGCTGGAGGACGCCGCCGAGCAGGTCCTGGCCCGCCCGGCCCCGTCCGAGGTCATCTACACCCCGATCTCCAGCGCCGATGCCGTCATTCTTTATGCGCGCAACTTCGTGCCGTCCTGGGCCGGGGCGATTGCCATCGACCTGTTGCCTGGGGTTCTGGTCCTGATCCTGATGGTGACGCAGGGCGCGATCCGCGCGGGCCGCGGCGATCTGCCGGCCGAAGACACGCTGACGCTGGCGGAATTGCGCGCAGCCCTGCATGCGATGCGCGAAATGGAAGCCCTCGACCGGGCCGATCAGGTTGAGATAGAGGCGGCGGGCCAGCCGCCACGGCCCCGTTCAGGCACCGAAAACATCAGCCCCCTGCCCGGCACACCGGCGCGGCACAATGACTGAACCGGCACAATGACTGACAGCGCCGACGCCCCCAAAGGCTTCACCGTCCGGCGGGCGATCCTTGCCATCCTGGGGTTTCAGGTCGGCATGGCTGTGGTGCTGGCGGGCTCGGACCTGATCGGGGCGATCCCGCAGCTTTTCAACGGTCCGCGTGCGCCCGCGCTCGACGCGCCGGTGGCCCCCGGCGATCAGGTTCGGCGCTTCCGCCCGGGCGATCTGCCCGGGCGCGAGCGCCTGTCGCCCGACCGCCAGACCCCGATCCCCGACCCCGGCGACATGCCCACGCGCCTGCGCTTCACCATTGAGGGCGAGGTGGCCCTGGTCACGGGCGACATCGCGCCGGGTGACGCCACGCGCTTTGCCGAATGGCTGCCCGATGCCGCAGATATTCGCGCCATCCGCCTGCATTCCCCCGGCGGCTCGGTGCGCGATGCGCTGGCCATCGGGGCCGCGATCCGCGCGGCAGAGCTGAACACAATGATGGAGCCCGGCGATATCTGCCTGTCCGCCTGCCCCTACATCCTTGCCGGCGGCGTGGCCCGCACCATTCCAGACACCGCGATGGTCGGCGTGCATCAGCATTACTTCGGCGAAAACACTGCCCTGCCCGCGTTCCTCGCCGTCGAGGATATTCAGCGCGGGCAAGCCGATGTGATGGCCCATCTCGACACAATGGGTGTCGATGTCCGCGTCATGCAACACGCGCTCAGCACCCCGCCAGAGGCAATCTACGTGCTGCTGCCCGAAGAGCTGAGCGAATACGACTTTCTCACCCCGCCCCCCGAAACGGACTAGGCTCCGCGCCCGGTCTTCCAATGGTCAAAAATACCTTCGGGGGGAATGGTCGCTTTTCCCCCGGGAAAAGGGGCCATGGGGGGCAGACAGCCCCCCCTCTGTCGTCAAACACCAACGCGCCGCGAAATCCTGGCTCAGAACGCCTCGGGCTTGGCCTCGCGCGCCATGTGGTCCAGCACAGCGTTGACGAATTTCGCCTCCTTGCCTTCCGGAAAGAAGGCCCGCGCCACGTCGACATATTCGGTGATCACAACCTTGGGCGGTGCCTTGCCGTCAACCAATTCGGCGCCGGCCGCGCGGAACAGGCCGCGCAGGGTCGGATCGATCCGGTCGATCGGCCATTTCGCCACCAGCGCGCGATCCGCCATCTGGTCGATCCTGGCCTGCAAGTCCACCGCGTCTTCAAGCGTCTTGCGGAACAGGTCCACATCGCCTTCGGCCATTTCCGCGCCATCATAGGTCGCACCAAAGCGATGCGTCTCGAATTCCGCGCGCACGGCATCGAGGCCCTGGTTGGAATGCTCCATCTGGAACAGCGCCTGCACGGCATAAAGCCGCGCGGCAGAGCGCATCTGTTTCTGCGCCTCGCGGCTGGGTTTTGCGTTGCTCATGCCTGGGCCGATCCGTCGTCTGCGATTTCGATTGTGCCGCGCGGCTTGAACCCGAGGTTGCCCTTGGGCTGGCCGTATTTGCGCGTCAACGCGATCAGGTGCAGCGCCGCCGCCGCCGCCCCTCCGGCGGTGTTGAGCCGTGCGCCATCGGCGCGTTCCTCGGCCTGGTCGCGGGTCTCGACCGTGATGATCCCATTTCCGATGCACACGCCTTGCAGGCCCAACATCGTCAGGGCGCGCGAGGATTCGTTAACCACCACGTCATAATGCGACGTCGCCCCCCGGATCACGCAGCCCAGCGCCACGAACCCGTCGAAATTGCTCATCCTATGCGCGATGGAAATCGCCGTGGGCACCTCCAGCGAGCCCGGCACCTCGATCACCTCATGGGTCACGCCCGCGCGGTCCAGAACGGCGGTGGCGGCCGCGATCTGGGCCTGCGCGATGGCGGTGTAATAGGGCGCGATCACGATGCCGATTTTCACCGGGCGATCGAATGTCGGCAGCCCAAGGTCATTGTCGGAATGTCCGGCCATTATCCAAGCTCCGAGATTTTGCGCGTGTCCACGATTTCAAGGCCATAGGCATCAAGGCCAACCACCTTGGGCTTCGGCGAATTGGTCAGCAGGATCAAATCGCTCAGCCCGAGCGAGCTGAGGATCTGCGCGCCAAGCCCGTATTGGCGCAGCGTCTGCGGCGAGACCTCGTCATCAAGCACCAGTTTCATCGTCAGATCCCGCAAAAGCACCACAACCCCGCGCCCTTCCTCGGCGATCAGGCGCATCGCGTCGTGGAATTCGTTGGCCCGGCCGTTCGGCCCGACGCCCACCACATCCAAAAGCGGGTCCATCGCATGCATCCGCACCAGGACCGGGGCGTCGCCACTGATGTCGCCCTTGATCAGGACGATATGCTCGGCGCCCTGCGTTTCGTCGGAGTAGATCCGCATCGTCCATTCGCCGCCGAATTCCGAGGTGATGACCTCTTCCTGACGCGCCTTGACCAGGTTGTCGTGGCGACGGCGGTAGGCGATCAGGTCGCTGTTCGTTCCGATCTTGAGCCCGTGCAGCTGCGCGAAGGCCACCAGATCGGGCAGCCGCGCCATCGACCCGTCTTCGTTCAGGATCTCGCAGATCACCCCCGCCGGCGTCAGCCCCGCCAGCCGCGAGATATCGACCGCCGCTTCGGTATGGCCCGCGCGCACCAGAACGCCGCCATCCTTGGCGCGCAGCGGGAAGATATGCCCGGGTGTCGCGATATCGCTCGCCCCCTTGGAGGCGTCGATGGCCACCTGCACCGTGCGCGCGCGGTCCGCGGCAGAGATCCCCGTCGTCACCCCTTCACGCGCCTCGATCGAGGTGGTGAACGCCGTCTCGTGGCGCGAGGAATTGTTGGTGCTCATCAACCCAAGGCCCAGCTGTTCGATCCGGTCCGAGGTCATCGACAAACAGATCAGGCCGCGCCCATGGGTCGCCATGAAGTTGATCACATCCGGCGTTGCCCATTGCGCGGGGATCACCAGATCGCCTTCGTTTTCGCGATCCTCGTGGTCCACAAGGATGAACATCCGGCCGTTGGACGCATCTTCGAGGATCTCTTCGACCGAGGAAATGGCATCCGACCAATCCCGTTCGACGGGGCCGGGCTCTTCAAAGGCTTGGCTCATGTTCTCATCCTCTCGCGGGTCATGGGGGGCAGATAATCCAACACCCCCCGAATGGCCAGAGAGGTGCTGCGTCACGCCGCGTCGGGACGGAGCAGATGCGGCGCGATGGTCCCGCCCAGACCCGCGGTGGCGGACCAGTCGCGTTCCAACGCGGTGGCGGCCACAACGACCAGACCATCAAGCGGCACCTCCGCCGTGCGCGCCAGATCGCGCCACGCCTCGCGCGCGGTGCGCCATGGGCACGACAGGCCCGGCGCGCGGCCCACCGCCTCCAATCCGCCCTGCGCCAGAAGGGCGGCGGGATCCTTGGGCAGATGTACCGCCACAAGACGCGCAGCCACACCGTCCAATGCATCCAGTCGCGCCCGCGCAGGCGGCGGCACCAGTGCCGCACGGCCCATGCCGAGCGCATTGTCGGAAAACAGGAACCCCACGATATCACGCCCCGAGACCGCCCGGATTGTCGCATAGGTCTTGTACGGCAGGCCCAAACGTTCGGCCCGCTTGACCCGAAGGCGCACCACCTCGAGCGGCAGGGTCGGCATCAGGGCCGTTCGCGCCTTGCGCCACGCGACGCGCCGAAACCCGGCGCCGGCGTCCATCGACGGTCCCTTGTTATGTCCGATCATAAATATGTCCGATCATGGTGCAGGCTCCATCCAGTCGACCTTGGCCGTTGCGTCGGCCAATGCGTCATCTTCCGATGCAAACCCCTCCGCGCCAAGCCCCAGGTAACGCCATCCATGGCTGTCTTCGGGGTCGCGGCGGCACTCCGCCCAGGAAAAGAGCCCGCCCGCATGGCGTCGCACATCCACGCATCGCTGGCCGGACCAATCCTCGACCGAGCGCATCACCACCGGTTTTCTTGCACGACTGTCTTCCACTGGTTTCAAATACCTGATCTCTGACATTGCCCCGATCCCGAACGCACGCAGGTCACGCGCCCGGCGGGACGGCGGGAGGGGCGAGGTGCCTTGGCACGAGCGTCTCCCACCGTCCCGTCCATTGGCCTCATTGCCAGTCCTGCAAGCGCGCCACGTAGCGGGCCAGCGTGTCGATCTCCAGGTTCACCCGGTCGCCTACCTTCGACTGGCCCCAGGACGTCACCGCCTTGGTATGCGGAATGATGTTCACGCCGAACCGCGCGCCGTCGACCTCGTTCACGGTCAACGATGTTCCGTCAAGCGCCACGGATCCCTTGGGTGCGATGAACCGCGCCAGCGCTTCGGGCGCTTCAAAGGTGAACCGGGTGCTGTCGCCTTCATCGCGCATCGCCACGATATCGGCTACGCCATCGACATGGCCCGACACCAGATGCCCGCCCAATTCATCCCCCACCTTCAGCGCCCGCTCCAGGTTCAGGCGGCTGCCCTCGGCCCAGGCGCCGATATTGGTCTTCGACACGCTTTCGGCCGAGATATCCACATCGAACCAATCCGCCCCCATCGCCACCACGGTCAGGCACACGCCATTGCACGCGATGGAGGCGCCCAGATCGACGCTGTCCATATCATAGGCGGTGCCGATCCGCGCCCGCAGGTCGCCGCGATCCTCAAGGCTGCGGACAATGCCAAGGTCGGTGATGATGCCGGTGAACATGGGCTTGCTCCTTGTTTGTGCTTGTCTATCGCGCGTGTGGTCCAGTGGGAAGGTCGCGCGCGTGGTCCGCGGGGAAAGTGCGCGTGGTCCAGGGGGAAGGCGCGGTGCATTGGCGGCAGGGAGGCCACACCGGTCGGGCCTTTGCATCCAATCCTTTTGATCTTGTTAACCAAGATCCGCTAAACAATCCAAACCACAAGGGCGATTTTCCCATGGCGTCCCGGCAAAGCGACCGCACGTTCCTGTTCCTGCAAGGCCCCCACGGACCGTTCTTTCACGGGCTGGCGCGGATGCTGCGCGCGGCGGGGGCCACGACCTGGCGCGTCGGCTTCAATCGCGGCGATCAAGCGTTCTGGCCCGACCGTGACAGCTTCATCCCGTTTCGTGACCGGGCCGAGGCGTGGGACGCGCGCATCGTTCAATTGCTCGACGAAAAACGCGCCACCGACCTGGTGCTCTACGGAGACACGCGCCCGATCCATGCGCAGGCGATTGCCCATGCCCGGGCCCGCGGCGTGACGGTTCATGTCTTCGAGGAAGGCTACCTGCGCCCCTATTGGGTGACGTATGAACGCAACGGGGCCAACGGTCATTCGCGCCTGATGCAGACCTCGGTCGCGCAGATGCGCGCGGCGCTGACCGACCACGACCTTGACCTGCCCGATGCGCCCGCGCGCTGGGGCGACATGCGCCAGCACGTGTTTTACGGCGCGGCCTACCATGGCTTTGTCCTGCTGGCGAACCGGGCCTATGCGCATTTCCGCCCGCACCGCGCGCTGAGCGTGCGCGACGAATTCCGCCTCTACCTGCGCCGCCTGGCCTTGATGCCGCTGCTGTGGCTCGACCGGGTGCAGGCGACCTACCGCATCAAGACCGGCGGCTTTCCCTATCATCTCGCGCTGCTGCAACTGGCCCATGACGCCAGCTTTCGCGACCACAGCCCCTTTGAGAGCATGGCCGACTTCCTCGACGTCGTGATCGCGGGCTTTGCGCAGGGCGCGCCGACGCATCACCACCTCGTCTTCAAAGCGCACCCGTTGGAAGATGGCCGCACGCCCATGCGCGATGACATCCGCCGCATGGCGCGCGCCCACGGGGTGGCGGACCGCGTGCATTACCTGCGCGGGGGCAAGCTTGCGCGCCTTCTTGATGACGCGCGCTCGGCGGTGACGGTGAACTCCACCGCCGCGCAGCAGGCACTTTGGCGCGGCCTGCCGCTCAAGGCGTTCGGGCAGGCCGTCTACCTCAAGCCCGAATTCGTCTCGGATCAATCCATGGCCGCGTTTTTCCGGGATCCGACCCGCCCCGACAGCCGCGCCTACCGCGATTACCGCCACTATTTGCTGGAAACATCGCAGGTCGCGGGCAGCTTCTATTCGATGCAAGGGCGGCGGCAATTGCTGCGTCAGGTGGTCGATCTGATGCTCTCGCATGAGGACCCCTACGAGGCGCTCGATGCGGGCAAACCGGCAGCAAGGCAACACTTGTCACTGGTGAAGACGCCGGGGGGCTTTTCCGGTTAACCGCTTTTCGCTATGGTCACGGTAATGCGCGGCAAAAAGCACGTGCAAAAACAAGATACTGAGGCAGTTTCAGGCTAAAGGAGCCATCCCGTGACCATTTCGGCTTCCCGGATCGCGCGCATCGGCGCGCTTGTCACCTGTGTGGCATTGATTGGTGCGTGCGACGTTCTGTCGCGCGTTCTTCCCTCCGCAGGTCCCACCCGCAACCAACTCTACGCAGGCTCCGTCCAACGCGATGGCGACGCCTTCGTGGTCGAGGTCAATCAACGTGTGACCGTCGCGACCTCCGTCGTGCCGGCATTCGGCTTTCCGTCCGCATTGCTCAATGCCGGTGTGTCCGACACGGACATCATCCAGGCCGGCGATATGATCACGCTGACGGTCTACGAAAACGTCTCTGACGGCCTTCTGGCCGGCGAAGGGCGCAACGTCAGCCAGCTGACCACGCTTCAGGTCGACAATTCCGGCATGATCTTCATCCCCTATGCCGGCCGCCTGCGCGCCGCGGGCATCCCGTTTGACGTAACTCCCGGCGTGCCGTCCTTTGCCGCCGCCGCTGCGTCGCTGGGGTCCGAACTGACCCTGCCCGGCATCTCGCAATCCGTGGTGCTGACCCGCACGCCTGGCCGCGCCTCTAAAA
>CAZPJO010000018.1:0-3822 GCA_964586895.1 uncultured Roseicyclus sp. | reverse complement strand
TCCCCTATGCCGGGAACATCCGCGCCGCTGGCAACACGCCCGAGCAATTGCGCGAAATCGTGACCCGCAACCTCGATGAACAAACCCCCGACCCACAGGTCATCGTGACCCGCGAAGAGGGCGACGGCTCCACCGTGGTCGTCACCGGCGACGTGGCCGCGACCGGGATCTTCCCCCTTGAACAACCCACCCGCACCCTGTCGGGCATGCTGGCGGCGGCGGGCGGCACCACCGGCCCGACCGACATCACGCGCGTGACCGTCATCCGTGGCGGGCATTCCGGTACCGTCTGGTACGACGATATTTTCCGTGATCACAGCGTGGACATTGCCCTGCGCGGCGATGACCGCATCCTTGTCGAACATGACAGCCGCCGGTTCACCGCCCTTGGCGCGACGGGCGCGCAGACGATCGTGCCCTTCGATGAGCAGGTGATCTCGGCCATTGACGCCATCGCCTCGGTGGGCGGCCTGAACCCCGCACTTGCCGATCCGACCGGCGTGTTCGTGCTGCGCAACGAGCCCGAGGAACTGGCCCGTCTGGTGCTTGGCCGCGACGATCTGGTGGGGACGCAGCGCATGATCTACGTGCTCGACCTGACGGCGCCCACGGGCATGTTCGAAGCGCGCGATTTCATCATCCGCGATGGCGATACGGTCTATGTCACCTCGGCCCCGATCACGCAGTTCAACAACGCGATTTCGGCCCTGACCGGCACGCTCAGCTCGGCTGCGGCCATTGCGGATATCGCCGACGGCACGTCTGACTGACCCCATGGAAACGCCCGGGCGACAGAACCCGCGCCGGGCGTTTCATTTCAACACCGGCTTCCTGACAAACACCCGCGTGCGTCGCATCCTGACGCTCGCGGGTTTTGACCTTCGGCTTGGCAAACCCACGCCCGAGGATGACGTGATCGTCTGGGGCCATTCCCCCTATGCGCCGCGCGGCGAGGCCATGGCCGAAGCCACCGGTGCATCCCTTGTGCGGGTCGAGGATGCGTTCCTGCGCTCGCTTTTTCCGGGCCGCGCGGGCGAGCCGCCGCTTGGCCTGGTGATCGACCGGGCGGGGATGTATTTCGATGCCTCCCGCCCGTCGGACCTGGAAAACCTGCTGGCCAGACATCCGCTGGATGACACCGCGCTTCTGAACCGCGCCCGCGATGTCTCCGCCCGCATGATCGAAGGTCATATCTCGAAATACGCCGCCACCGATCCGGGCCTGCCCGGCCCCGATCCGGCCGGATATGTTCTGCTGATCGACCAGACGCGCGGCGATGCCTCCATCGCGTTGGGCCAAGCCACCCCCGACAGTTTCGCCGAGGCGCTGGCCTGGGCGCGCGAGGATCATCCCGACGCGCAGATCATCATCAAGACCCATCCCGAAACCCGCGACGGCCACCGCCCCGGCCATTTCGAAGTGGAAAACCTGCCGCCCAATGTCGTGATCGATGATCGCCCCGTATCGCTCTGGACGATGTTCGAGGGCGCACGCGCGGTCTATTGCGTGACCTCGCAGGCGGGGTTCGAGGCCATTATCGCGGGCCACAAACCGGTTGTCTTCGGCGTGCCCTTCTACGCCGGTTGGGGCCTTAGCGATGATCGCCGCCCCGTGCCCGCGCGCCGCCAACGGGGCCTGACCCGCGCGCAACTCGTTGCCGCCGCCCTGATCCTCTACCCCACATGGTACGATCCCTACCGCGATCGCCTGGCCGAGGTCGAAGACGTCCTCGGCGCGATAGAGGCGCAGGCCAAGGTCTGGCGGCAGGATCGCGGCGGCCACGTCGCCCTTGGCATGCGAAGCTGGAAAAAGGGGCACCTGCGGCGCATGTTCGGCCAACACGGCCCCCTCGATTTCGAAGACCAACCTTTCCGCGCCGCCCGCGACGGGCGCGGCGTCATGGTCTGGGCCGGGCACGAAACGACCGAGCTGCGCGAGACTTGCCGCGCGGCGGGCCGGGCCTTGTTGCGCGTGGAAGACGGTTTTCTGCGCTCGCGGGGCCTCGGCGCGGATCTTGTGCCGCCCCTGTCATTGGTCACGGACACGCGCGGCATCTATTACGACCCAACCCGCGAAAGCGATCTGGAGCACCTGATCGCGCAGGCCGCCACCCTGCCCGCCGCCCGGCTGGACCGGGCCGAACGGCTGATCGACGCGCTGCGCCGCGCCGGGGTGACGAAATACAATCTCGATGGCGCCAAGGCGCCCGACGTCCCCGAAAATACCCAAGTCATCCTCGTGCCCGGTCAGGTGGAGGACGACGCCTCCATCCGTCTCGGCGCGGGCGATGTCGCCACCAACGACGCGCTCCTGCGCAAGGCCCGGCAGCTCTTTCCCGACGCCTATCTGATCTACAAACCCCACCCCGATGTGGAGGCCGGCCTGCGCCCCGGCACCCTGCCCGCCGACGCGCGCGCCTTGGCCGACGCGATCGCGGATCGCACGAATGCCGACGCGCTCTTGGCGGTGGCGGACCGCGTGATCACGATGACCTCCGCCATGGGGTTCGAGGCCCTGATCCGCGGCGTTCCGGTGACCACATTGGGCGCGCCCTTCTACGCCGGTTGGGGCCTCACGACCGATCTCGGGCACCCCCCCGAACGGCGCGTCTCGCGCCCGTCGCTGGCCGCGTTGGTCCATGCCACATTGATCGCCTATCCGCGCTATTTCGATCCGGTCACAGGGCTGGCCTGCCCCGTCGAAATCGCCGTCGAAAGGCTGGCTTCGGGCCAAGACCTACCGCGCAAACCCACCTTGCGCGCCTTGGCCAAGCTACAGGGCTGGCTATCCGGGCAAAGCTGGATCTGGCGCAGATAACTTATACTTTTGATGCGCGGCCGGACGCTATCAACAGGTTTATCCACAGAATTTCGTCGTCAATCGAACCTATACCGCGATACGCCGCCAAAGGGATAAAGCATCCTCGCCCACCTGTTCGACCCGTCGAAGCGCGAATTTCGGCGCTTCCTGCAGGCCCGCGATCCCCATCGCACCGACCGAAGGCATCCCCTCCGCGCCCAGCGTCAGACCGCCGTTGAAGACCGCAAGATCATCCACCACATCCGCCGATAAAAGCGCCGCCGCCAGTGTCCCGCCCCCTTCGCAGAACACCCGCGTCAGGCCCGCCTGCGCAAGCCGCGCCATGGCCGCCGCGATGTCGATCTGACCGCCCTGTCCCGTTGCCACCTCGACCAACCGCGCCCCGCGCTCCACCCAGGCCGCGCGCATGGCCGGTGGCGCATCCGGTCCGTGCACCAACCACACCGGCACCGCACCCGCCGTGCGCCCCAATTGCCCATCCACCGGCAGGTCAAGCCGCCGCGACAGCACCACGCGCACCGGCTGATGCGCCGCGCCAAGCCCGCGTACAGTCAGCCCCGGATCATCGGCCCGCGCCGTGCCCGCACCAACCATCACCGCATCGTGGCGCATCCGCATCGCGTGCACCCACCGCCGCGCCGGGGGCCCGGTGATCCACTGGCTTTCGCCGCTGGCCGTCGCGATCCGCCCGTCCAATGACGTGGCCAGCTTCAGGGTCAGCATCGGACGCCCGGCGGTGAGCGTGGTGAAAAATCCGCGGTGCGCCTCCTCGGCCTCGGCGCGCAAAACGCCCTCGACCACCTCGATCCCCGCCACGCGCAAATGCGCGGCCCCGCCGCTGGCCAATGCGTTCGGATCGCGCGCCGCGATCACGACCCGCGCCACACCGGCCGCGATCAACGCCGCGCTGCATGGCCCGCTCTCGCCCTGATGATTGCATGGCTCCAACGTCACATAGGCCGTCGCCCCTTGTGCGTGCTCTCCGGCCTGGGCCAAGGCCAC
>CAZPJO010000017.1:0-17716 GCA_964586895.1 uncultured Roseicyclus sp. | reverse complement strand
CTGTCGAAATCCAAAGCCTCCCACGCCACGCAGCGCATCGCGATCCTGACGCTGGCGCAGCTTATGTCCCCCTTCACGCCGCATCTGTCTGAGGACATCTGGGCCATGCAGGGCGGCGAAGGCCTCATCGCCAACGCCCCTTGGCCCAAAGCCGACGAGGCGATGCTGACCTCCGACACCGTCACCATGCCGATCCAGATCAACGGCAAACGCCGGTCTGAGATCACCGTCTCCAAGGACGCCACCAAGGAAGAGGTTGAAAAGATCGCGCTGGCAGACGACGCTGTCACCAAGGCGCTCGCCGGGGGCGCCCCCAGGAAACTCATCGTCGTGCCCGGCCGGATCGTGAATGTCGTTGTTTAACCGCCCCGTCCGCCTTGCCCTGTTGCTCCTGCTGGCCCCGCTGGCGGCCTGCAATTTCACGCCCGTCTACGGGCCGGGCGGCTCGGGCGATGTGATCCGCAACCAGATCTCCGTCGCAGAACCCGCCACCCGCCTCGAATTCGAAGTGCTCTCGCGCCTCGAAGACCGCATCGGCTTCGGCGCCACCTACGACCTCGACTACGTGATCGACATCGGCCAACGCGACATCGCCATCGACGAAACCGAAACGATCGAACGGACCAACGTGCTCGGATCGCTCGCCTACACGGTCCGCCTCGCCGCCACCGGCCAGACCGTCGACCAGGGCGAGGTGTCGTCCTTCACCTCCTATGCCACCACCGATTCGCCCGTCGCCACCGCCGCCGCGCGCCGCGATGCCGAAAACCGCCTTGCCGTCGCGCTGGCCGATCAACTCGTCACCCGCCTCTTCGCAAGCGCCACCACCTGGCCATGAAGCTCGGCACGCGCGACGCCAACACCTATTTCAAACGCCCCGACCGCTCCGCCGCCGGATGCCTGATCTTCGGCGATGACGCCATGCGCGTGTCCCTCAAACGGCAAGACCTGATGACCGCCCTGCTCGGCCCCAACGCCGAGGAAGAGATGCGCCTGACCCGCCTGTCCGGGGCCGATCTGCGCTCGGACGCCGCTGCCCTGCTCGATGCCGTGAAGGCCGTGGGTTTCTTTCCCGGCCCGCGTGCCGTGCTGGTCGACGGGGCCACCGATGGCCTGTCCAAGGTCTTCGCCACTGCCCTTGCGGAATGGGCCGATGGTGACGCCCAAATCGTCGCGACCGCCGGGCGTCTGACCCCGAAATCGGCGCTGCGCAAGGTGTTCGAGGGCTCGAAAACCGCCTATGCCGCCGCGATCTACGACGATCCCCCCGACCGCGCCCAGATCGAGGATTGGCTGCGCGACGCGGGCCTTTCCAATCCCGACCGCGAGGCGATGACCGACCTCGAAGGCCTCGCCCGCTCTGTCCCGCCCGGCGATTTCCGGCAGATGATCGACAAACTCGGGCTCTATAAACGCGGCGACACCACCCCCGTCTCCCCCGCCGATATCGACGCCGTCGCACCGCTCACCCGCGAGGCAGAACTCGACGATATCCTCCACGCCACCGCCGAGGCCGAGACCGGGTCCATCGGCCCGATCCTCAATCGGCTGAAACAACAGGGCACCACGCCCGTCTCGCTCTGCATCGCCGCCCTGCGCCATTTCCGGGCGCTCCACATGGCCGCAAGCCACCCGGGCGGCCCGGCGGCGGGGCTGCAAGCGATGCGCCCGCCCGTCTTCGGCCCGCGCCGCGACCGCATGGTCCGACAGGCCAGCCGCTGGGGCCGCGACGCGCTCGAATCCGCGCTCTCGATGCTGGTGGAAACCGCCCTGACCTTGCGCTCGACCTCTGCCGCACCGCAAATGGCGGTCATGGAACGCACATTGATCCGGCTCGCCATGTTGCCGGGACGCGGAGGACGAAGATAATGTATAAGATCTATGGAAGTGTGCGCAGCCGCGCGATGCGGGTGCTCTGGACGCTCGAAGAATTGGGCGTGAACTACGATTTCATCGAAGCCGCCCCGCGCTCGCCCGAGGCCAAGGCCGTGAACCCTTCCGGCAAGGTCCCCTTCATGGTCGCCGAGGGCGTGATGATCCCCGACAGTGTCGCCATCATGGCCTATCTCGCCGACAAGCACGGCCGCCTGACCGCCCCCGCCGGCACCATCGCCCGCGCCACGCAAGACGCCTTCATCCAGCAGGTGAATGACGAGATCGACGCCATCCTCTGGACCGCCGCCCGGCACAGCTTCATCCTCCCCGAAGAGCACCGCGTGGACGGCATCAAGGACTCCCTGAAATGGGAATTCGCCCGCAATCAAACCTCCGTCGCCGACCGCATGTCCCCCGACGGCCCCTTCGTCGCGGGCGAGCAGATGACAATCGCCGACATCCTTCTGAGCCATTGCATGGGATGGGCCGCGAACGCGAAGTTCGACGTCACGAACCCGCGCCTGATCGCCCACAACGAGATGATGCGCGCCCGGCCAGCGTTCGAGGCCGCGCTAAAACAGGGCGCCTGAAAGCGGGCACGTAAGGCGTCGTTGAGTTACGGAAAAACTACAAAAAAACTACAGAAAAATTCACTCCGAATTTGGCCTGTTTCACGACCAATATCGCGCCGCATGGTCCCCCGCCCAACGCCCCGTCGCAAGGCACGCGGAAATCAGGTAACCGCCCGTCGGCGCCTCCCAATCCAGCATCTCTCCGGCCACGAAAACGCCGGGAAGTTCGGAAATCATAAGGCCAGCGTTAACGGCGTTTTGCGTCACCCCGCCCGCGGTTGAAATCGCCTCATCCATCGGGCGCGGGCCCTGGTGCTTTACCGGCAGCGCCTTGATCAAACCCGCCAGCACGTCCGCCTCCTCCGGCAACGGCCGCCCCAATTCCTGCAACAGCGCGCGCTTCGCCTCATCCAGCCCCAGCTTGGTCAAAGCCTTTGTAAGCGTTTGCTTTTTTGGTCGCCCCTTCAGCCTCCGGGTCAGCTCCGCAACATCACGACCCGGCAAAAGGTCAATCGCCAGCGTCGCGCCATCGCGCACCGCCGAAGACACGGTGTAAATCCCGCCCCCCTCCAGCCCACGCGCCGACAAAATCGCCTCGCCTTTCACCGGTTTTCCGTTTGCGATCAACGCGATGTTCTTCAATGGCGCACCGAAATGCGGGATCATATGATCGGACCATTCCACCGCGAACCCCATGTTTGCGGGCTTGAACGGCGCAACCTCAACGCCCTTTTCCGCAAGCCAGGGTGCCCAGGCCCCATCGCTGCCCAACCGCGCCCACGACGCCCCGCCCAGCGCCAGAACCGTCACCTCCGGGTGCAGCACCTGCCGCCCCTCGGGCGTGTCAAAGGTGAACCCGTCGCCGTCGAACCCGGTCCACCGCCAGCGTAACCGCAACTCCGCGTCGATCCGTTGCAACCACCCCCGCAGCAGTGGCGACGCCTTCATCGCCTTGGGGAAAACACGTCCCGTGGACCCCGTGAACACGGGCTGCCCAAGGTCCTCGGCAAAGGCCATAATCTCCACCGGATCAAGCTTGGCGATCATCGGGTAAAGCCAATCCGCCGCCGCGCCATAAGCGTCGACAAACCGCCCCAGATCCTCGTCCTTCGTCAGATTCAGCCCCGATTTTCCCGCCATCAGGAATTTGCGCCCCGCCGACGGTTTTCCCTCGGCAATCAACACCTTGCGCCCAGCGTTCGCCAGCGTTTCCGCCGCCATCAACCCGGCCGGCCCGGCCCCTATGACAAGCGCGTCGATCTTGTCTCCGGGCGCGTTTGCGCCATTTTCATCGGCCATGGAACCCGCCCCGATCTGTCCCTTGTGCGACCGTCCGATCCCGCCGGACGCCCCGCAAAGCCTGCACCATCTCGTGCCCAAGTTGCGCGGCGGAAAGGGCGGGCCGACGGTGTTGCTGCATCAGATCTGCCATAACGAGATTCATGCCACCCTGTCCGAGGCCGAGCTGGCCCGCGTCTACAACACACCCGAGGCCCTGCGCCGCCATCCCCGGTTGGACAAGTTCTTCAAATGGGTCGGCAAGCGCCCGCCCGAGTTTCATTCCAAGACCTCCGGCGGACGCCGCGCCTGGAAAAACCGCTAGTCTGCGAGGACAGCCGCAGGCTGGAGGAGGCGCGCCCGGGTTCAGCGGACCATCGCCTTGATCGCCCGCACGTTGGCACCATCACCGCGAACCGCCGGTTCACACAGATCCCGCGCCGCAGCCATAAGGTCGTCGCGCGCAACAAGCCGTTCGATAAGGCCAAAATTCAACGCCTCTTCCGCCGTCCATTTCGCCCCCGACATCAACAACATTTTTGCCCGCGCAGGCCCCACCAAAGCCGCCAACCGTGCAGGGTCCGACGGTTGCGGCAAAAACCCGAGTTTCGCCACAGGATAAAAAAACGAAGCCCCCAAAACCCCCACCCGCACATCACACGCCAGCGCCATGCCGAAGGCGCCGCCGGCCAATGTTCCGTTCAGTGCAGCAATCGTTGGGCAAGGCAACGCCGCCACCGCGCCCGACACCCGTTCCCAAATCGGCGAGGTGGCCAGCCCCGCGCGCGCTTCGTCAAGATCGGCCCCTGCGGAAAAGACCTTGTCGCCTGCACCTGTCAGGATCACCGCTATGGGATCCGCTGCTTCAAGCAAGCCTGCCAGCTCAAACAGCATCTGACCCGTCAGCGAATTCGCCTTGTCCGGGCGGTTCAGCGTGACGGTCAGAAGCCCATCAGTATCGGAAACGTCGATCAAATCAGGCCCACCTTGGCCCGAATGCCTTCATCCCGCAGCGAAATGTCACCGCCGAGGAACGCATCCGCTTCTGCCGTGCACATCCACGCCAGCGCCTTTGCGGGCCATTCGGGTGGCACGTGATCCTCCCACTCCAGCTGGCTTACGGGGTTCACGCCCGAGGCCTTTATCTCGCGCTGCATCTGGGTGGCCACCGTCCCTGGGCTCAGGCCGAGGGCTCGAATACCCTGCGCGCCCACCTCCTTGTGCAAGCTGCGCGTCAGCATCAGCGCCCCGGCCTTGGACGAACAGTAATGCGACCAACCTTCAAGCGCGCTGGTGGCCGCGCCAGAGGAGATCCCGATGATCGTGCCGCCTCGCCCTGCCATCAACGGCAAGGCCGCACGCGCGCCGTTGAACGTGCCTTTGAGATTGATGTCGATCGCTTGACCCCAAGCCTCGGGATCGGACGCCTCGATCCGGGCGACCGGCTCGATCACACCGGCGTTGTTGATCACCACATCGAGCGCGCCGAAGGTTTCAACCGCCGCGTTGAAGGCGGCCTCGACCTCCCAATAGCGCGTGACATCGCAGGGCACGGCCAGCGCAGCATCGCCAATTTCGCCAGCCAACTCGACAATCGCCTCCCGACCGCGCGCCAAAAGGACAACCTTTGCCCCCAAACCCGCGAATTCACGTGCGGCAGCGGCACCGATGCCACGGCTCGCGCCCGTGATCGCAACAACTTTTCCCGATACGACATGAGACATCGCCATCCCCTTCTGGATAAGTGGTTTCCGTTGCCCCAGACCTAGCTCCCCAAGGCAGTCGGGGCCAGACCCTTCAACCCCGAACGTGCATCAAAGCAGGCAGAGTGCGATCCCGACTTGACCGGGCCCACAAGGCGTCCGACCCTGCACGGGATGCTGTACAGCTGATGGAGCCGATGCCGTGATGACCCGTTTCCCGCTTTCCCTTTCGACGGTCGCCCTTGTGGCGGCCACTCCGACCTTCGCCGAGACCCTGGCCGCCGACATATGGGCCGAGTGGCAGGCCCAGGCCGAGCTGACCGGTCAGATCGTGAGCGCAACGGTCACCGAAACCGACAGCGGGCTGAGGTTGTCGAACTTCACCACAATCGCCGAGGAAGACGGTTTTTCGACCCGGGGGGCGATTGACGAGATCCAGTTGATCGAAAACCCCGATGGCACGGTGTCGGTCACCTTTTCGGAGCTTTATTCAACCACCTTTACCTTCGATGTTGGCGCGGGCGATCCCCCCGCCAACATCGAGATACTGCTGCGGCACGAGGGGCTGGATGTGCAGGTGTCCGGCGACCCGGGCAACCGCACCTACGTTTACGAGGCCGATCGCCTCACGCTTACAGACGGCGCGATCTGGGGCGGCGGGGGGGAGCCGCCGACCATCGACCTCGACCTGGTGCTTTCCGATCTTGCCAGCACCTATTCCGTGACAGGCGACACGCCCGACACCATGCGGTTCGACAGCACCGGAACCATGGGCCGATTGCAGATGACGCTCGAAGTGCTGCCGCCTCCGGGCGAGACCGGGCGCCTGAAGATGGGGATGGTGATGGGGGCCGCAGAGGGCACAAGCGCGGGCACGTTCCTGTCACTTGCCGCGCTGAACCAGGCCGATGGCACGCTGCCAGACGGCCTCGATCTGACCGGCACCACATCCTACGATTCCTTCGCACTTGAGTTCGACTTCGTCGACGTCGGCGACCAGTTCGCCGTCACCTATACCAACGAGGGCGGGCGTCTTGCCTTCGGGATGAGTGAGGCGGAAATCTCCTACGATATCGCCGGGCAAGGCATGCAAATGCAGATCGCGGCAATGGATCTGCCGGTGCCGGTCAACCTGTCGATGGCCTCGTCCGAAGCCAGTTTTGCCGTGCCGTTGGCCGCAGGCGACGCGCCGCAAGACGTCACGGCGCGGATCGCGTATCGCGATGTCACCATCGGCGACGGCCTCTGGGCCATGATCGATCCGACCAACGCGATCCCCCGTGATCCGGCCAGCCTGATCCTTGATGCGACGGGACAGGTGCAATTGTTCATGGATCTTGTCGCCATGGACCCCGAGACCCTGACCGGCCCGCCGGGCGAATTGCTTGGCCTTGCGGTCAACGAGATGCGCGCTGACCTCGGCGGCGCCACGTTGAGCGGGACCGCCGACGTCAGCTTTGCCCCCGGCCAATTGATCCCGATGCCGGTGGGCGCCGCCGACCTGCGATTGTCCGGCGGCAATGCGTTGTTGGATGCGCTCATGGCGGGTGGCCTTGTGCCCGCAGAGCAAGGCGCGTTTGTGCGCGGTATGGCCAATGTCTTTGCCCGCCCCGGTGCCGCGCCCGACACGTTGGAGACAAGCGTTGAATTCGGCGAAGACGGATCCATCACGGCCAACGGCATTCCGCTTCAATAAGCACAATCTAAGGCACCTTGCGGCGGCCCGGTCCACATGGATCGGGCCGTTTCGCTTGCAAGCCCGCCGACCGCGCCCTAGGTCGAAGGCATCACCAGCGCCGGGGACCTTCCATGAGCCATTCCGAACTTGCACCGCTGAGCGAAGCGTTGTTGTCAGCCGCACAAAAGGCGGGGGCCGATGCCGCGGACGCGATTGCCGTTGATGGCACCTCCATCCGCATCGAGGTTCTCAACGGCGCACTTGAACTGGCTGAACGCTCCGAAGGGGTTGAGCTTGGCCTGCGTGTCATGGTCGGCCAGCGGCAGGCCTGCGTCTCTGCGTCGGACGTTGAACCCGGCACGCTGACTGAAATGGCTGAACGCGCCGTTGCGATGGCCCGGCTTGCCCCGGAAGACCCCCATATCGGCTTGGCCGAGGCCGATGCGCTGTCGGATGTGCGTAACGGCGATGCGCTCGACATGAACGATCCCGGCGCAGACCCCGATCCGGCAGATCTGGAAACCCGCGCGCTTGAGGCAGAAGCCGCAGCGCTCGCCGTGAACGGGATCAGCCAGGTCTCCACCGCCGGAGCCGGGTACAGCCGCCAGCGGATCCACCTGGCCGCATCCAATGGTTTTTCCGGTGGCTATGCCCGCAGCGATCATGGCGTTTTCTGCGTGGCGATCACCGGTGAAGGCACCGGGATGGAACGGGATTATTTTGGCGACGGGCGCAACCATCTGGCCGATTTGATGCCTGCGGCCGAGGTCGGGCGCATTGCCGCCGAGCGCACAGTCGAACGCTTCGGCGCACGCAAGCCGCCGACCGGGGCCTTCCCGGTGATCTATGATGAACGCATCTCCTCCGCTCTGATCGGTCATCTGCTGTCGGCGACCAATGGCACCTCCATCGCGCGCGGATCATCCTGGGCGCGTGACCTTCTGGGGGCGCAGGTGCTGCCTGCACATCTGTCCCTGATCGAAGAGCCGCACCGCCCGCGGACGTCCGGCAGCCGCCCCTTCGATGCCGAAGGGCTGCCGACCCGCAACCGCGCGATTGTGGAAAACGGCGTGCTGACCGGATGGACGCTCGACCTTGCAACCGGGCGCAAGCTGGGGATGGCGTCCACCGGCAACGCGGGCCGTGGCACCAGCAATCCGCCCTCCCCCAGCGTTGGCAACGTTCGCCTGACGGCCGGTGATCTGACCCGTGACGCGCTTCTGGCGCAGATGGGCACGGGCCTTTTGATCACGTCGATGATCGGGTCTTCCATCAACGCGACGACCGGAGATTATTCGCGCGGTGCCTCGGGTTTCTGGGTCGAAAACGGCGAGATCGCCTATCCGGTCAATGAATGCACCGTGGCGGGCAACCTCAAGGACATGCTGCGGTCTATCGTTCCGGCCAATGATGCGCGCGCGCACCTGAGCCGTGTTGTCCCATCGCTTCTTGTCGAGGGCCTGACGATTGCCGGAGCCTGAGGAGGACGACCTTTCCCTTCTGATCCGCGCTGCGGAACGGGCCGGTGATATCGCGGGTCAGTATTTCCAGCGTGACCCGAAAATCTGGGACAAGGGCACCGAGGGGCCAGTCACCGAAGCCGACCTTGCTATCGATACCATGCTGCGCGAGACCCTGCTTGGCGCCCGGCCGGACTACGGATGGTTGTCGGAGGAAACCGAAGACGACCCCGCCCGGCTGTCGGCCGAGACCGTGTTCATTTGCGACCCGATCGACGGCACCCGCGCCTTTATCGAAGGTCAGCGCAGCTTTGCGCATTCTCTGGCGGTGGTGCGGGGCGGGCAGGTGACGGCGGGCGTTGTGTTTCTACCGATGCGCGACAAGCTTTACGCCGCCGCAAGAACCCATGGTGCCACGCTGAACGGCCAACCCCTGCGCGTCACCCGGGCCACCACGCCTGCACAGGCCACGTTCCTGACCACCAAGGCGAACCTCACGCCAGAGCATTGGCCAAACGGTGTCCCGGATGTCGGGCGCGCCTATCGCCCATCGCTGGCCTATCGCATGTCGCTTGTGGGTGAGGGACGTTTCGACGGCATGATGACGTTTCGCCCGACATGGGAATGGGACATCGCCGCCGGTGCGCTGATCATCGAAGAGGCTGGCGGCCGCGCCACCGACAGTCGGGGCAAGACGCTTGGGTTCAACGGCCAAAGCGCTCAGGTGGATGGGGTGCTTGCTGGGGCTCCGGACGTGCACCGGACGCTCGTGGCGCAGCGCACCTAGCGGCCTGAAACCTCGAACACAATGACATTGAGCGGTCCGGTCGACATCATCCGCGCAGAGGACAGCGCCACGTCACCCTCGGGCGGCACGGCGTAGGCGCCGGCAGGGTTGGAAAGCGTTGCAAGCACGCAGATGAGCAGAAGGGATGCCAGAAAAACAAGGGATACGCGAATGGCCATGGCAGCTATGACTTTGACTTGGAAAAGGGAGTGGCGAAATCTTCCGTCTATCTTTCGTGCTTGCCCAACGACCCTAGACCGCTCTGACGAAGCGCGCGAGTAAGGGTCTCCTTACCTCTCCACCGCAATGGCCGCGGCGCGCTGTGAGTGCGTGCCGCGACCATTGGGATGAAACGAAGAGGGACGTCAGCGGAGCAGCCCTTTTTCAGGGACAAGGGGAAGAGGGCAAAGGCCGCTCCGCTGTTGGTTGGTCGTCAGAAAGCGCGACCGGTGTCGTTGTTCAAAGGGCTTGGTGTTCAAAGGCTCTGCGTCTGTTCGTGGGATTGGTATGCCCCGGATCGCGACACCGCGCGAGGCGGGAAAACCATACCCTCACAATCCTGTGGGTAGGTTTGATGTCAGACGCTTGCTTGAAGACGCGGGCCGCGCCGCTTAAGGGTGCAGCGTCAATCCAAAGCGACCGGAGACCTCCCATGCCCCAACGCCTGCACCTTGTATTCGGCGGTGAGCTTGTCGACCCCCAACGCACCGAGTTCGAAAACGTCGACGACATCCACATCGTGGGCATGTTCAGCGATTACGACAGCGCCTATGACGCCTGGAAATCCGAAGCGCAGCGCACGGTCGACAATGCCCATATGCGGTATTTCATTGCCCATATTCATCGGCTTCGTGATGAAGAGGCCGAAGCCTCTTCGACCGAGGAACTGGGCAACTAGGCTCTGAAATGACGCGGTCCATCTTCCTCAGCCTCTACCTCGCCTGGTCGGCACGTGGTGCGCGCGGTTTTGCCGAACGCAAGCTGCGCGAGCGCGTGGCAGAGGGCAAGGAAGACGCCGCTCGCCTCGATGAACGGCGCGGGATCGCAAGCCGCCCGCGTCCCGACGGCCCGCTGATCTGGTTTCACGCGGCTTCGGTGGGTGAATCCGTGGCCATCCTTGAGCTGGTGCGCCGGGTTCTGGAAGAGCGCGACGATGCCCATGTTCTGGTGACCACCGGCACGGTGACATCCGCCGAGATCATGATCGACCGCCTTCCGGAGCGCGCCATTCACCACTTCGCGCCCCTGGATGCCAAGGCCTTTGTCAGCGCTTTTCTCGACCATTGGCGTCCCGATTTGGCGATCTGGACCGAGAGTGAGCTTTGGCCGACTCTCGTTGTGGAAACCGGCGCACGCGACATCCCGATGCTGCTGCTCAACGCCCGGATGTCGAAAGCGAGCCATGACAAATGGCGCTTCGCCCGGGGTGTCGTCCGCAGCTTGCTGCAACGCTTCGACATGGCATTGGTGCAGGATGACCTGACCCGAAGCTATCTGCGCAACCTCGGGATGCCGTCCGACCGCATGAAAGTCCTTGGCACGTTGAAGGAAGGGGCCGCGGCGTTGCCGTGCGATGAAGACGACCGGACCGAATTCGCCAAGGCATTGGCCGGGCGCCCGGTCTGGCTGGCCGCATCGACCCATGAAGGCGAAGAAAAGCTGGTGCTTCAGGCCCACCGCCTTGCCATGCGCGCCTCGCCCCGTTTGTTGCTGATCCTTGTGCCGCGTCATCCGGAACGGGGGGATGCAATCGCGAGCCTGCTAAAGGACGAAGGTTGGCGCTTTACCCGCCGGTCAGCGCAGGAAGGTCTAGCGGACGACGCGCAGGTCTACCTTGCCGATACGATGGGTGAGATGGGCCTTTGGTATCGCCTTGCCCCGATCAGTTTTGTCGGTGGGTCGCTTGTCGCCATTGGTGGACACAATCCGTTCGAACCGGCTGCCCTGGGCTCGGCCATTGTGCATGGCCCCTATGTCACCAACTTCGTTGATATCTATCAGCGCCTGACCCAGGCGGAGGCGGCGCGCCTGTCCGCCTCTCCCGATAAGCTGGCAGGCCATGTCATTGATTTGCTCAGCCCCGAGACAGCCGCCGGAATGGCCACGGCGGCCTGGGGCGTGATCTCGGAAGGGGCGGATGTGACGGATCGGGCCCTTGCGTTGATCATGGACACCCTGGACGAGGCCGAGATGCGCGCCCTTCGCGCCGAGGCCAACTGATGCGCGCGCCAGGCTTCTGGCACCAGCCGCCGGGATTGGCCGCGACACTTCTGACACCGCTTGGCGCGCTTTACGCCGCCGGCACCGCACGGCGCCTGGCAAATGGCCCGCGCGAGAGACTTGGGGTTCCGGTAATCTGCGTCGGCAATATCAATGCGGGCGGCACCGGCAAGACACCGACCGTGATCGCCCTGACCGAAATCCTTCGGGACCGGGGCGTCAGGGCCCATGTCGTCTCTCGTGGCTATGGCGGCAGTATCACCAAGGCCACACGGGTCGAAGAACAAACCCACACCGCCGAGGATGTCGGTGACGAGCCGCTTCTGCTTGCGGCCTTCCTGCCCACATGGGTCGCCCAAGACCGCGCCGAGGGCGCGCGCGCCGCGATTGCCGCAGGGGCCGACGCGATCCTCCTCGATGATGGCTTCCAGAATCCCGCGCTGCATCACGATCTGTCGATTGTGGTGGTCGACGCATGGCGCGGCTTTGGCAATGGCAAGGTTATCCCCGCCGGTCCGCTGCGTGAACCAGTCTCCGCTGGCATGGAACGCGCCGATCTGGTGCTTTCGATCGGAAATACGGCGGCCCAGATGCGATTTGATCGACGCTGGGGCAGCCATATCAACACGCCGCACCTGAGGGGCGCGTTGGCCCCGTTGCCCACCGGTCTTCCGCTCAAGGGCATGCCGGTGCTGGCCTTTGCGGGCATCGGTTATCCGGAGAAATTCTTCGCCACCCTGCGGGATCTGGGTGCAGATCTTCTGGCTACCCACGCGCTGGCCGATCATCAGCCGCTCAGCGATACGTTGATGACGCGCCTGATCCGCGACGCCGACATGCGCGGCGCGCAGGTGATCACTACCGAAAAGGACGCCGTCCGCCTGAAGCCCGACTACCGGGCGCGGGTCATGACCCTTCCGGTGCGGCTGCACCTCAACGAAAAAGGACCTCTGGAGGCGGCCCTTGATCGTTGTCTGATGCGGAACAAATGACCTTCAGCCTGCGGCGTCCAGCTCTGTGTCGATCAAGCCGCGCAATTCATCGTAATTCATGTTGCCGTGTAGTTCGTCGTTCAACACGAACGCAGGCGTGCCAGGGATGGCGTGGACCTCCGTATTGGCCTCGTAGGTCGCAATCATCGCCTCGGCCATCGCCGCGTCGGTCATGCAGGCATCCAGTTCCTCGTTGCTGAATCCGGCAGTGCGCCCGATCCGGCGCAGGTTCTCGGCCACTTCGGCGGGTGCGCCTTGCGTCCATTCCGCCTGATTTTCGTAGATCAGATCGACGATCCCGAAATACCGCAGCGGTCCACCGCAGCGCGCAACCATGCCGGCCCAAAGGCCGTACCGGTCAAAATACACTTCGCGATAGACGAAGTTGATCAGGCCCGGTTCGATGTAATCGGCCTCAAGCTGCGGATAGACGTTTTGATGGAAGGTCCGGCAATGCGGGCAGGTAAAGCTGGCATATTCGATCAGCGTGACGGCCGCATCGGGATTGCCCTTGGACATCTCGACAACCTCGGGAAGGTCGCCGGACACTTCCTGCGCGTTGGCCGGCTGAAACGGGAGAAGGTCGGTTGCGGATTCGACAACCGGGCTCCCACGCCCTTGCCAGTAGAGGTACCCTCCGGCACCCAACAAGCCGGTGGCGCCGCCCAACAACATGGCTCTGCGATGCATCATATTCTCCTCAGGAATTCGAATTCGTCTGATTGCTAACTATGTTCCCGGCCAGTTTGCGCAAGGCATCGCGCAATCCCGGGTCAGTGATCGTATCAAGCGTTTCGGTCGCCTTCGACAGACGCGCGGGATCGGGGGCGGTGCGTTTCTTGGGCGTCTGCGCTTCGAACGCGACCCTGCCCTCGGCAAAACCCGTGGGGGCGGTCTGCGTGATCTGCACATCCTTGATCGCGGAATACCCGTAGCACGCGTTTACCCGCGTCACGATCACCTGCTTCTGCATCGCCAGCGTCGGCGCATGGGCCCCGGTGGTCAGAACCTGCAACGTCCCGCCGAACCCGCGCCCGAACTTGATTTTCAGCGGCACCGCCACATCCGCAATGTCCGGCCCGACGATCTCGGCCCAATGGGTCAACAACTTGGTCTCGGCGAATCCGCGCTTTTCCGCCGGGCTTCGCAATTCCGAGCCGACGAGCGTCACCGCACGTTCAAACCCGCGCATGCGACGGCGCGGTTTTCCGGTGCTCTGTGTGGGGCTTTGCGCCATTGCAGGTTGAACCTTTCGTTATGCGCACTCTATCCGTTCATGGGGTGCTAACCAACACCAAGCGGACAAGGTTTGATAACGCATGCGTGAGACCACCATCGGGACCGAGCTTCTGGCCTGGTATGACGCGAACGCCCGCGCCCTGCCATGGCGTGTGCCGCCGAATTCCAACACCAAACCGGACCCGTACCGGATCTGGATGTCCGAGATCATGCTGCAGCAAACAACGGTAGCTGCGGTGAAAGCCTATTTCGAGCGGTTCACATCGCGTTGGCCCAATGTGACGGACCTTGCGCAGGCCGAGGATGCGGAGGTCATGGGCGAATGGGCGGGCCTTGGGTATTACGCACGGGCGCGCAACCTTTTGAAATGCGCGCGCACTGTCGTGTCGGACCATGGCGGCGCGTTCCCCGATACCGAAGAGGCCCTCCTGACGCTTCCGGGCGTCGGGCCCTACACGGCGGCAGCCATCGCTTCGATCGCCTTCGACCGTCCGGCCCCGGTGATGGATGGCAATATCGAACGAGTGATGTCGCGGCTTTATTGCGTGGAAGCGCCATTGCCGACGTCAAAGCCGGTGCTCAAGGACCATGCCACGCGCCTGACGCCCGTGCATCGCCCCGGCGACCATGCGCAGGCGTTGATGGATGTGGGTGCCACGATCTGCACCCCGAAATCCCCGGCATGCGGCATTTGCCCCCTGATGGACGCCTGCGCCGCCCGGAAGGCCGGGATCGCGGCAGAACTGCCGCGCAAACTGCCCAAAAAGCCCAAGCCGACGCGCCTGGGTTACGTGTACCTTGCCCGTCGCGCGGACGGCGCGCTTTTGCTGGAAACCAGGCCCGACAAGGGGCTTTTGGGCGGCATGCTGGCCTTCCCGACCTCGGACTGGTCCGACAGCCCCACAAACACTCCGCCGATCGACGCGGCGTGGCACGACCCAAACTTGGAAGTGCGCCACACCTTCACCCATTTCCACCTGCGCCTGGCCTTGCGCCTGGCCGATCTGCCGCAAGATGCGACACCCGACCGCGGCACCTTTGCGCCGCCTTCCCAATTCTCGCCAAGCGCCCTGCCTACGGTCTTTCGCAAGGCCTTCGACCTGGGCCGTGGCGTCAGCATTGACGCAGCCCCCGCGAAAGGTTGAGCTTGCAAGGAAACCGCAGGGACGACCCGATGATTGCACCCGCCGCCATGACCAAACTGCACCGCGCCTTGCCCTTCTGGATGAGCCTCTTGTTGATCCCTTTGATCGTCTTGCTGGCGATGCAGGGCGGTTGGTGGCTCATCCTGATGCCGCTTAGCACCTGGTGGCTGTTCTCGGTGGTGGATCATTTCGCCGGGCTCGACCTTGAAAACGCCGATCCCGCCACCCCCGACGATCAGCTGTTCTGGTACAAATTGATCACCCTGATCTGGCCGCCCCTACAGGTCGTCACCGTCTTTGGCCTCATCGCCTATGCCGTGCGCGCCGATCACCTCAGCGGGGTCGAGCTTTGGGGTCTGTCCTTCGGCCTTGGCGTGATCAGCGGCACCATCGGGATCAACTACGCGCACGAACTGATGCATCAAAAGCCCGCCCATGAACGTTGGTTGGCTGATATCCTGCTCGGGTCGGTCCTGTATAGCCATTTCCGTTCGGAACACCTTCTGGTGCACCACCGCTATGTCGGCACCCGCCGCGATCCGGTCACCGCCCGCTACAACGAGGGGTTTCACCGCTTTTTCCCCCGTGTTCTGCGCGAAAGCCTTTCATCCGCATGGGGCGCAGAGGCCGCAATGCTCGCCCGCAAACGCCTCCCCACGTGGGACGGGTCGAACCCGTTCTGGCGCTACCTTGCGTTGCAGGCGGGCTTTCTCGCGCTCGCTTTGTTGGTCGGCGGCTGGGTCGGCCTCCTGATGTTCCTGAACCAGGCCTTCGTCGCGATCTGGCAGCTGGAGCTGATCAATTACGTCGAACACTACGGCCTGACGCGCAAGCACCTCGGCGATGGCAAATACGAACATGTCCAGCCACGCCATTCGTGGAATGCGGCGCAAAAGGCCTCGAATTGGCTTTTGATCAACCTACAGCGCCATTCCGACCACCATTACAAACCCGACCGTCGTTTTCCCCTGCTGCAAACCTACACCGAAGACATGGCCCCGCAGCTTCCCTACGGCTACCCGGTCATGACCGCCGTCGCGATGGTGCCCCCCTTGTGGCGGCGGATGATGAACCCCCGCATCCGGCGTTGGCGCGCGATGTATTATCCCGAGATCACCAATTGGCACGCCTACAACAACGGCATGCATCCTCATCCACGGTGAAACGCGGCCCCTTGCGGGGCGGGTCGTAGACCCGAGGAACGCCGGTAAGCGCAGTGGAAAAGCCGTTCAGCGTTGCAATGCCGGGGTCTTGCCGATCATCTCCGGCCCCTCGGCAGCGGTCACAAGAAAATCCGCGACATCGGCACGGGAGATCAACCCGTTGCGCCATTCCGCCTTCTCGGTCAGCACCTTGTAAGCCCCGCTCTTGCGATTGTCCGACAGGATGCCCGGGCGCGCGATGGTCCAATCAAGGCCACTCTCGCGGATCAATTCTTCCTGCAGGTCTTTGTCGGCATAAGCGCGCCCCAGGAAAGCCTTCTGGGTCAGGCGTTCGGGCGTGGAAAGCTTGTCGGCCGAATCCCCCGCGCCAAAGCCCGTCACGGTCAAAAGCCGTTTGACCCCCGCCTTTTCCATCTGCGCGATCAGGACCCGCGTCGCGTCGGAAAACAGCGTGGTCTTTTTCAGAACCCGCGCGTCACGTGGCACGCCGAGCGTCAGGATCACGGCGTCTACACCGTCGATTGCGTTGAAAACATCGACCGCATTCGTGGCGTCACCTTCGAGGGATTCGAATCCTTCCGCATCAAGGGTCATTCCGCTGCGCGACAGGGCCCGCACGTGATGGCCACGCTCCAGCGCTTCGTCGACCGCTTTGCGACCGATGCCGCGGCTTGCTCCGATAATGGCGAGTTTCATGGGCTATACCTCCTGCATGCATTAGATAGGCCCGGACCAAAAGGTTCCAACCGGCACGCTGAAACCGAAAAGACCCGCCGGACGGAGCCGGCGGGGTAAGTTGGCCCGCGCGACACCTGAACGGAGCGCGGGCGGCAAGGATCGGAACGGGGTGCCGTGCGGCCCCCGAATGCCTTACTGGGCCATTTCGGCCCGGATCTGTTGACGGAGCACGTCGATGGAGACCGTTTTTCCATCGCGCTTGAAGTGCCAGTAGGTCCAGCCGTTGCAAGACGGCGCACCTTCCAACTCGGCACCGACCTTGTGGATCGAGCCTTTGACATCATCCGCGATCAGGGTCCCGTCGGCCCGCACCTTGGCCTGCTGACCGCGCGCGTTGCGCAGCATTTCACCCGGTCGCAGCATGCCACGCTCGACCAGTTGGCCGAACGGAACACGTGGCTCGGAGCGTTTGCCCTGCGTCACCTCAAGCGCGGATTTATCGAACTTACGCACCTTCGACAGGCGCTTTTCGGCGACCTTGCGGTATGCGTCTTCCCGTTCGATCCCGATGAAATCACGCCCGAGCATCTTGGCAACTGCGCCGGTTGTGCCGGTGCCGAAGAACGGGTCAAGCACCACATCGCCAGGCTTCGTCGCCCCGACCAGCACCCGGTGCAGCAACGCCTCGGGCTTCTGTGTGGGATGTGCCTTGTCGCCGTTTTCATCCTTCAGGCGTTCACCGCCATTACAGATCGGCAAAACCCACTCCGAGCGCATCTGAATACCTTCGTTCAGCTGCTTCAGAGCCTCGTAATTGAAGGTGTATTTCGCGCCTTCCTCCTTGGAGGCCCAGATCATCGTCTCATGCGCATTGGTGAACCGTTTGCCGCGGAAGTTGGGCATCGGGTTCGATTTGCGCCAGACCA
>CAZPJO010000016.1:0-17841 GCA_964586895.1 uncultured Roseicyclus sp. | reverse complement strand
CGGGGTGCATCGCATTCAGCGTCAGCGCCGTGTCGATCAGCGTCTCGCCCTTTTTCACGCTGCTGGTCTGCATGCCCATGTTCATCACATCCGCGCCAAGCCGCTTGCCGGCGATCTCGAAACTCGCCTGCGTTCGGGTGGAGTTCTCGAAGAACATGTTGATCTGCGTCAGGCCCTTGAGCGGCTCGCCATGGTCGCGGCTGCCGCGCTCGGCCTCGGCATGCACATTGGCGCGGTCCAGAAGGGCGGTGATCTCGGGGGGCGAAAGGTCTTCGATGCCAAGTAGATGTGGCTTGTCGAAACTCATGTGGCGGCCCTCCGGTTTTGCGGGTTATAGGCGGCGTGTGGCGGTGGCGTCCAGCCTCTCGACCTACCGGTCACGGTCATCGCTTGTGCCCCGCCGGTTGCGGCCACAGTTTGCGACCCGCCGGTCATGGCCACGGCTTGTGACCCGCCGGTCACGGGCCTAGCTTGGCCCCTATGACCGAGTCGCTGGAATATTGGGATGCGCTGGCCGCGCTGGATTGGCAGGTGGAGCTTGGCGCCGACGAGGGCATCCTTGATGTGCCCGTTGACCGCTTCGATCTGCCCGCGCCACAACCCGAGCCGAAGCCCGCCCCCGCTCCGGTCACGCAGGCCGCCCCCGTGCAGCCCGCAGCCCCCGCCGTCGATACCGTCGCCATCGCCCGGCAATTGGCCGAAAGCGCCGGATCGCTCGACGTTCTGCGCGCCACGATGGAGGGGTTCGAACATTGCGACCTGAAACGCGGCGCGCGGAATTTCGTGTTCTGCGACGGCCATCCCGGTGCCCGCGTCATGGTCATCGGCGAGGCCCCGGGCCGCGATGAGGATCAGCAGGGCAAACCCTTCGTGGGCCGCGCCGGGCACTTGCTCGACAAGATGTTCGCCGCCATCGGCCTCGACCGGCAGGTTGACGGGGCCACGGGCCTCTACATCACCAACATGTTGCCTTGGCGCCCGCCGCAAAACCGCGATCCCAAGCCCGAAGAACTCGCCATGATGCAGCCGTTCCTGCGACGCCACGTCGAACTCGCCGCGCCGGATGTCGTGGTCCTGATGGGCAACCACGCCTGTGCCGGGCTTCTGGGCCGCAAGGGCATCACCCGGATGCGGGGCAATTGGGAAGACGTCATGGGCAAACCGGCCATGCCGATGTTCCACCCCGCCTACCTGCTGCGCAACCCGGCGGCGAAGCGCGAGGCCTGGGCCGACCTGCTAGAGATCAAGGCGCGCCTCGGATGATCCGCATCGACGACACCCGCCAATTCATCCCCTGCCGCATCGCCGTCCTCGCCGTCAGCGACACGCGCACGCTGGCCGAAGACAAATCCGGCGACACGCTTGTGCAGCGCCTTACCGATGCGGGCCATACGCTCGCCGCGCGCCACATCCTGCGTGATGACCGGGACGCCATCGCCACGCAATTGCGCGCCTGGTGCGCCGACGCGGGGATCGACGTCATTCTGACAACCGGCGGCACCGGCCTGACCGGGCGCGACGTGACCGTCGAGGCGCACCGCGACGTCTATGAGAAGGAAATCGACGCCTTCGGCACGGTCTTTACCCATGTTTCCATGGCCAAGATCGGCACATCCGCCGTGCAATCGCGGGCCACGGGCGGCGTGGCGAACGGCACGTATCTCTTCGCACTGCCCGGCTCATCAGGGGCCTGCAAGGATGCGTGGGACGAGATCCTCGCCTTCCAGCTCGACTATCGCCATCGCCCCTGCAACTTCGTCGAAATCATGCCACGCCTGGACGAACACAAGCGACGGAAATAACGCGTTCGTGCGTGTTCTTGGACAGGCGGCGTTGTGCCGCTACATAAGTTGCAACGCTTTTTTTACCCAGGGACACCCATATGCGGTTCTTAGGTCGCGCCCTGATCGGGCTATTTCTGACCGCTGTGACGGTCGGCTTGCTGGCGACGGCGGGCTACACAACCTATTCCGCATTGCAGGCGCGATGGGCCGATGAAGGCCGCCCGGCCCAAGGCCGCGAACGGGTGTTCGCCGTCGAAGTCGCGCCACTGAGCTTTGGCGAAGAAACCCCGGTCCTTACCGCATTCGGCGAGATCCTGTCGCGCCGCACCCTTGAACTGCGCGCCCCCGCCGAGGGCAATGTTGTGTTGCTTGATGAAGCCTTTGAGGAAGGCGGCACCGTCTCCGAAGGGCAGCTTTTGCTGCGCATCGACCCGTTCGAGGCGCAATCGGCCCGCGATACCGCTGCCGCCGACCTGCGCGATGCGGAAAACGAATTGGCCGAGGCCGAGCGCGCCCTTGAACTGGCGGGTGAAGAGGTCGCCGCCGCCCGTGCGCAGGCCGATCTCCGGGCCAATGCCCTTGCCCGCGCGCAGGATCTGGCCGAACGCGGCGTTGGATCGGCGGCTGCTGTTGAAACGGCGGAACTGGCCACGGCCACGGCCAACCAGGCGATCCTGTCGCAACGCCGGGCCCTGGCTCAGGCCGAAGCCCGCGTCGACAACGCCGGAACCGCGCTGGACCGCCGCCGGATTGCTCTGGCCGAAGCGGACCGCCGCTTGGCGCAAACCGAAATGCACGCGGCCTTTGACGGCGTTTTGACGAATGTGGACGCCGCCGCCGGCCGTTTGGTCAGCCGCAATGAACGCCTCGCAAGCCTCATTGATCCTGACGCGCTCGATGTGGCGTTTCGCGTCTCGACCGCGCAATATGTCCGCCTGCTGGATGAAAACGGCACCCTGCCACAGCGCCCGATGCGCGTGGTGCTTGATGTCTTCGGCCTTGATGTGCAGGCCGACGCGACCCTGATCCGCGAAAGCGGCTCGGTCGAGGCGGGGCAATCGGGGCGTCTGCTGTTTGCCCGGCTCGACGCGCCGCGCGGCCTGCGTGCGGGCGATTTCGTGCGCGTCGAGGTCGATGAACCGCCGCTTCCGTTCGTGGCCCGCCTTCCGGCCGCCGCGCTGGGGTCCGATGGTCGTATTCTGGTGCTTGGCGAGGAAGACGTGCTTGAAGCCGTCGATGTCGAATTGATGCGTCGGCAGGGCGACGATGTCCTGATCCGGGGCGAGGGGCTGCGCGACCGCGAAGTGGTGCTGGCCCGCACGCCCGTGCTTGGCGAAGGCATTCGGGTCAGTCCGATCCGCCCCGGCGCCGCCGACGCCGACCCCGAAGAAGACCCCGGCACCATCGCGCTTGACCCCGAACGCCGCGCGCGCCTGATCGCCTATGTCGAAAGCAATACGTTCATCCCCGCCGACGTGCGCGACCGCATGCTGCGCCAGTTGAACGAGGAAGAGGTCCCGGCCCGTATGGTCGCCCGCATCGAAGACCGGATGGGAAGCTGACATGCGCGCCCTTCCCGAACGTGCCGGTGGCTTGCTGAGCTACTTCACCCGCCACCGCACCGCCGCAAACCTGCTTTTGGTTGTGATGGTCGTCACCGGGCTTGCCGCCTTCCCGCAGATGCGCGCGCAATTCTTTCCCGATGTGGTCAACGAAACGGTCGAGCTGCGCTTTACCTGGGACGGAGCCGGGGCCGAGGACGTCGACGAAGGCATCGTGGCGGTGGTCGAACCGACGCTTCTGGCCGTCGCCGGTGTCGTCTCGTCCGAGGCGGCGTCGAATGAAGGCCGCGCCTATATCGCGCTGGAGTTCGAGCCCGGCTGGGACATGGACCGCGCCTCCGACGATGTGCAGGCCGCGCTCGACACCATCACGGACCTGCCGCAGGACGCCGAAGAAGGTCAGGTCAGGCGCGGCAATTGGTTCGACCGCGTCACCGATGTGGTGATCACCGGGCCGGTCGCCACGGAACAGATCGGGCGGTTCGCCGACGAATTCGTTACGCGCCTGTTCGATGTCGGCGTCACGAACACCACGATCCGGGGCGTTGCAGCGCCCGAGACCATGGTCGAAGTGCCATCGGCCAACCTGATCCGCTACGACATCACCATGGCGGAAATCGCCCGCGTCATTGGCGAGGCCGTGGCCACCGCCCCGGCGGGCGACGTTGATGCCGCAAACGCGCGTATCCGCACCGGCGGCGAAGCCCGCAGCGCCGAGGCGATTTCTGCCCTGACCCTGCGCATCAACGAAGACGGCTCCGCCTTGACCGTGGGTGATGTCGCCCGGATCGAGGTGAACGGCATCGACCGTGCGCGCGCCTATTTCGTCGGCGATGACCCCGCGATCGTCATCCGCATCGACCGTACCGAAGACGGCGACGCCATCGCCATGCAGGCGGCCGTCGAACAGGTCGCCGAAGCGCTTGGCGTCACCCTTCCGGCGGGCACCTCCATCGACCTCATCAACACCCGGTCCGAGGCGATTTCCGGCCGCCTCAACATCCTGCTCGACAATGCCCTGCTTGGCCTTGGCCTTGTGGTGGCCCTGCTGTTTCTGTTTCTCAATGCGCGCACCGCGTTTTGGGTGGCGATGGGCATTCCCGTGGCCCTGACGGCGGCCATCGCGCTGATGTATCTGGCCGGGCTCACGATCAACATGATCTCGCTCTTTGCGCTGATCATTACGTTGGGGATTGTGGTGGATGACGCCATCGTCGTGGGCGAACACGCCGATTACCGCGCCCGCCATCTGGGCGAGCCGCCCGTTGTCGCGGCCGAAAACGCTGCCCGCCGCATGGCCGCCCCGGTGTTCAGCGCGACCGTCACCACCGTGCTCGCCTTCACCGGCCTTGTCGCCATCGGCGGCACCTTCGGCAACCTGATCGCCGACATCCCCTTCACCGTGATCGTGGTGCTTGCGGCCTCGCTGGTGGAATGCTTCCTGATCCTGCCGAACCATATGGCCCATGCGCTGGCCCATTCCGCCAAGACCCATTGGTACGACCTGCCAAGCCGCGTGGTGAACCGCGGCTTCGATTGGGTGCGCGACACCCTGTTCCGCCCGCTGATGCGCTTTGTGGTCGTGGCGCGTTACCCCGTGATCGCGCTGGTCATCGTCGTGCTGTCGACGCAGACGGCGGCGTTCATTCGCGGCGATGTCGTCTTCCGCTTTTTCAATGCGCCCGAAACCGGCAGTGTCACGGGCAATTTCGCCATGGTCGACGGCGCAACCCGCGCAGACACCATGGCGCAGATGGCCGAGTTGCAGCGCGCCGCAGATGCGGTTGGCGCCGCCTTCGCCGAGGAACACGGCCTCAACCCGGTGGATTACGTTCTGGCGCAGGTTGGTGGCGGCACCGGGCGGGGCCTGTCGGGCACCGACAACAAGGATGCCGATCTTCTGGGCTCGCTCGATATCGAACTGATCAACGCCGATCTTCGCCCCTATTCCAGCTTCGCGTTCGCCAGCGCGCTGCAAGACGAGGTGCGCCAACTGCCCCTGACCGAAACGCTGAGTTTCCGGGGCTGGCGTGGTGGGCCCGGCGGCGACGCGATCGACGTGCAGATCTTCGGGGCCGAGGCCGATGTCCTCAAATCCGCCGCCCAAGCGCTTCAAACCGCGCTTGTGCCCTATCCCGAGGTCACCGGCCTGCAAGACAGCATGGCCTACGACCGCGAGGAATTGAGCCTTGAGCTGACCCCGCAGGGCGAGGCGCTCGGTTTCGATATCGCCACCCTCGGGGCCACCCTGCGCAACCGCCTTGGCGGGATCGAGGCCGCGACCTATCCCGATGGCCCGCGCACCGCCGCGATCCGCGTCGAACTGCCCGCCAATGAACTCACCGCCGACTTCCTTGAACGCACGCTGCTGCGCGCCGACAGCGGCCAATACGTGCCGCTGGCCGATATCGTCACCGTCACCTCGCGGCAGGGCTTTTCGACCATCGCACGCGAAAACGGCATCCGCCTTGTCACCGTCTCCGCCGACCTGAGCGAAGATGACCCGGCCCGCGCCGAGGTCGTGATGACCGAACTGCGTGAGGTCATCATCCCCGCGGTTGAGGCCGAATTCGGCGTCGCCACACAGCTGTCAGGCCTCGCGGAACAGGAACAATCCTTCCTCAGCGATGCGCTGGTCGGCTTTCTTCTGTGCCTTGCGGGCATCTACCTCGTGCTGGCCTGGATCTTTGCAAGCTGGCTCAGGCCGATGGTCGTCATGGCGATCATCCCCTTCGGCCTTGTCGGCACCATCTATGGCCACATCGCCTGGGATGTGCCGCTAAGCCTGTTTACCGTTGTCGGCCTGATCGGCATGACCGGGATCATCATCAACGATTCCATCGTGCTGGTGACAACTGTCGATGAATACGCCGAAAAACGCGGGCTGTTTCCCGCCATCGTCGACGGCACCTGCGACCGCCTGCGGCCCGTGCTGCTGACCACGCTGACGACCGTTCTGGGCCTGATGCCGCTCCTGTTCGAGACCAGCCAGGACGCGCAATTCCTCAAACCCACCGTGATCACGCTGGTCTACGGGTTGGGCTTTGGCATGCTGATCGTGCTGCTTGTGGTGCCCGCGCTTCTGGCCATCGGGCAGGATTTCGGCCAACAGGTCCGCGGTTTCCGCCGGGCGCTTGGTGCAACCGGCCATGGGCGCGGCATCGCCCTGGGGTTCAGCGCTCTGGGGGCAGGGGTCGCGGCGCTTTTCGCGGCCACGTTCGGCGCGTTGATGGCGACCGGGGCCATGTGGGGGCCGTTCGGGGGCCTGGGCGACGGCGTGTCCATGGCGCTTTTGGTGTTCCTTGCAGGAACGCTTGCGGTGTGTGGGGTGGCTTATGGCGCGGCGCTGGCGATGGGGCTCGGGCGACGCAAAATCGCCTGAACCGTCACGGCGCGCGATCCTTTATCCGGTGCAATCGTCCAGCTCGACCGCCATTTGCGTGCCGATTACCGTGATCCGAAGATCCGCCCGGTTCAACGCAAAGGGGCCCTGATCCGCCGGGACGACATCGGCGACCGCCATCACGGTTCCGCCCTCACGCGAGGTGTAGGCCTCGGACACCCAGATCATCGGATCGCGGTGTTCGACAACAACCGTTTCGTCATTGCCGGTGTCGGGCACATCGGCGCGCACGGTGACGCGCAGGCCATCATTGATCGGCTCGATGCCGCAGGTCACGGCCCCCGCACCGGCCTCTGCGGCGGTGTGCGGGCGGTCGGCCAAAGCCGCCGCAATCGAACCGTCGCGCTCGGACGTGTCCGGCAGGGCCCCCGCAAGATCAACCGAGATCGGCATGCAGACGTCGAAGCACACGCCAAGTTCAAGCCGCCCTTCGATCTGCGCGGTTCCGTCCGCGTTCAAGGCGAATTCCACCGGCAAAATGACCGTGTCGGTATATCCCACAGACCGCAGCCCGTTGGTGAAGAAGACTTCCGGGCGGGGCCAGTGAATGGCCATACCCTCAACACCTTCCGCCCCGGTCAGGCGCAGCATCGTCGGCACGCCGCCCTCGCCGGGCGCGCGCCAATAGGTCTTCCACCCGGGGGCCAGAGCGATGCGGATCGCACCCATGTGGCGGTCCTCGCTCATGCGGTATCCGGGGATCAGGCTGACCTGCACCACCTCATCCGCCGAAAAGAACTGGGCCGATGCCGGCAAGGCCGACAACAGGCCAAGCGCCAGCGTGCCAAAGGTGCGAGTCAAAAAAGTCATGACCCCTGACCTAGGAAGTTGCGCGTGAAAATGAAAGTCACGTTTGCGAGACGGCGACCGTGAGCTTGGCGATTGATTGATTCCCGCAACGCGCCCATGTTTGTCCCATGACGATGCCCGACCTCGCCCATGACCTGACCGGCAAGCTTCTGATCGCCATGCCGGGGATGGAGGATCCGCGCTTTGCGGGCGCGGTGGTGTTCGTCTGCGTGCATTCCCCCGGCCAATCCATGGGCCTGATCATCAACAACCGGATGGAGGACATCACCTTCTCCGAGATGATGGAACAGCTTGAGATCGCGCGGCGCGGCACGCCGCCAGATGTCCCGGTCTGCTTTGGCGGCCCGGTCGAGTTGCGTCGCGGCTTCGTGTTGCATTCGTCCGACTACAAGCCCCGCGGCGAAGATGGGCTGAGCGTTGATCACCGCTTTGCGATGACCGCGACGCTCGACATCCTCGAAGACATCGCTGCCGGGCGCGGGCCGCTGCGCGCGCTTCTGGCCCTGGGCTATTCCGGGTGGGGCGAGGGGCAGCTCGACGCCGAGATCCAGCGCAACGATTGGCTCACCGCCGACGCCACGCCCGAGTTGGTGTTCGACATCGCGCCCGAGCGTAAATGGGACGCCGCGCTTGAAAGCCTTGGCGTGACCTCCCTGACCCTGTCGAGCGAGGCCGGTCACGCCTGATCGAAAGAGGCCCGCCGCAACCGATCGTTGATCGCCCGGCCAAGGCCGACCTCCGGGATCTCTGCCACATGGATGCGCGCCGCGCCGCGCCCCTGCGCCAGCGCATCTGCCGCGTGCATCACCGAAAACAATCGCGCCGCCGCCTCCACCAGATCGCCGCTTTCGGACAGGGTCAGGTCCCCGGCCATCGCCCCGAATCCGATCGTGACGTCGCCGGGCAACGGCGCGCCGCCCCGCGCAAGGGGCACCTGCGTTGCGTAATGCCGCTCCATCTGTCCCGGGGCCTCGACCCGGCCCGGCGTCAGGTCATCGACCAGCGGGCCCGCAACACGGGCCACGTCTTCGCGCGATATCCCGCCTTCGCGCAGCAACCGCACCCCGCCATCGCCGGGGGCCAGGATCGTGGATTCCAACCCGACAACGCAGGCCCCGCCGTCAAGAATGGCGTCCACCTTGCCGCCCAGGCCATCGGCCACATGCGCGGCCCGGGTGGGGCTGATCCGGCCCGAGGGGTTCGCCGATGGCGCGGCGACCGGTCCGCCGAACGCCTCCAACACGCGCCGGGCCAGCGGATGCGCGGGCACCCGCACGGCCAGCGTCGCCAACCCGCCGCTCACCAGATCGGCAACCACACCCCGCGACGGCAGGACCAGCGTCATCGCCCCGGGCCAGAACGCATCGGCCAGCGCCCGCGCGTCCGCCGTGACCTCCACCAGCGTTTCCGCATCTTCGACGCAGGCGACATGCACGATCAACGGATTGAACCGGGGCCGTCCCTTGGCCTCGAAAATCCGCGCGACCGCCTGCGGATTTCGCGCATCGGCGGCCAGCCCATAGACGGTTTCCGTGGGCAGCCCAAGCAATCCACCCGCGCGCAGAACCTCCGCGGCTCGCGTCACTCCGGCGCAATCATCTTGTAACATTTCGGGGTGAGACAGTGGCATCCGTGACGTAACGTTGAAGTTGCGTAAACTTGGGGGGCGACCCTAGGTCTTACCCAGTGGAACGTCGCCCCTAGCGCAATAAAGGCGCTTGCGCAAACCACGAAGGAGGATCCAAGACCATGCCATATCGCGCACCCGTAAGAGACATTTCCTTCTGTCTGGACCATGTTGTGGGCTTCGACCGCGTCCAGAACGCCGATATCTTTGCCGACGCCTCCAGCGATCTCGTGCAGGCCATGCTGACCGAAGCGGGCCGCATCTGTGAAGAGGTCCTGGCACCGCTCAACCGCTCGGGCGATCTGCATCCCGCGACGCTGGAAAACGGGGTCGTGCGCACCTCTCCGGGCTTTGGCGACGGCTATCATGCGCTGGCCGAGGCGGGCTTCGTCGGCATGTCCGCCGATCCCGAATACGGCGGCCTTGGCCTGCCGCATACCGTCACCACCGCGGTCAACGAAATGATGGGCGGCGCGTGCCTGTCGCTGGAACTCAACCCGCTGATGACCCAGGGCCAAATCGAGGCGCTCGATCACCACGCCTCCGATGCGATCAAGGCGCTTTACCTGCCCAAACTGATCTCCGGGGAATGGTGCGGCACCATGAACCACACCGAACCGCAAGCGGGCTCTGATGTCGGCGCGCTCAGCGCGAAGGCCGAGGCCAACGGCGATGGCACCTATGCGATCCGTGGGCAGAAAATCTATATCTCCTGGGGCGACAACGACTTCACCGAAAACGTCGTCCACCTCGTGCTCGCCCGCCTTCCTGATGCCCCCGCGGGCACCAAGGGCATCAGCCTGTTCCTCGTGCCCAAGAAGATCCCCGATGATGCGGGCAACCCCGGCGTTGCCAATGCGCTCAAGGTCGTGTCGCTTGAACACAAGATGGGCCTGCACGGCTCGCCCACCTGCGTGATGCAATACGACGGCGCCACCGGCTGGCTGATCGGCGAGGAAAACAAAGGCATGGCCGCCATGTTCACCATGATGAACAACGCCCGCCTTGGCGTCGCGGTCCAAGGCGTGTCCGTCGCCGACGCCGCCTATCAGCACGCGCTGAGCTATGCGCTTGATCGCAAGCAGGGCAAAACCCAAGGCCCCACCGGTGCCATCGTCGACCACGCCGACGTGCGTCGCATGCTGCTTGAGATGAAGGCCGAAACCTTCGCCGCGCGGGCCATGACGCTTGATCTGGCCGTTGCGCTCGACCTGGCCAAAACCGGCGACACGGCCGCAGCCGCGCGCGCCGCCTTCCTGACCCCGATCGCCAAGGCCTACGGGACCGAAACCGGGATCAAGGTCGCCAACATGGGCATCCAGATCCATGGCGGCATGGGCTTTGTCGAGGAAACCGGCGCCGCGCAATTTGCCCGCGATGTCCGCGTCACCGCGATCTACGAGGGCACCAATGGCATCCAGGCGATGGACCTTGCGGGCCGCAAGCTGATGGATGGGGGCGATGCCGCCTTTGCCCTGCTCGATGACATCGCCGCCACCGACGGCGCATTCGCCCCCCTGATCCGCCCCGTGGCCGAAGCCCTGCGCCAGACCACGCAGGATCTGCTCGCCCTCGACATGGCCGACCGTTTCGGGGGCGCGGTGCCGTTCCTCATGGCCTACGCCCGCCTGCTGGGCGCGCAGTACCACGCCCGCGCGGCGGCCAGCGGGGATGCAACCCGCACCGCGCTCGCGCAGTTCCACATCACCCGCCTTTTGCCCGAGGCGCACGCCATGATGGCGCAGGCGCGCTGCGGATCGGACGGGCTTTATGACCTTTCGCCCGATGATCTGGCGGCGTAAGCCACCGGCATGACTGCCCCGATCCGCACCCCGTTCGACCATACCCCGGCCGAGGCAGAGGCCGTTGAGGTCGCGGACGGCATCCTGTGGCTGCGGATTTCTCTGCCGATGGTGCTCGATCACGTGAACGCCTACGCCCTGCGCGACGCGGATGGCTGGACGGTGATCGACACCGGGCTCAACACCAAACGCACCCGCGCCATCTGGCAGGCGATCATCGACGGGCCATTGGCGGGCGCGCCGGTCCGCCGCCTGATCGTGACCCATCACCACCCCGATCACGTGGGCCTTGCCGGCTGGTTCCAGGCGATGGGGGTCGAATTGTGCATGACCCGCACCGCGTGGCTGTTCGCGCGCATGCTGACCCTCGATGAACAACCCCGCGCCACCGACGCGCAGGTGCAATTCTGGATCGATGCGGGCATGGCCCCCGAAGTGCTGGACAAACGCCGCTCCGAGCGTCCGTTCAACTTCGCCGATATCGTCCACCCCATGCCCCTTGGCTTCACCCGCCTGATCGAGGGCGACAGTATCGACATCGGCGGGCGCATCTGGGACATCCGCTTTGGCCATGGCCACGCCCCCGACCACGCCACCTTCTGGAGCCGCGATGGCGAGCTGGTCATCGGTGGCGACCAATTGCTGGCGACGATCTCGCCCAATATCGGCGTTTACGCGACCGAACCCGGCGCGGATCCCGTAGGCGAATGGATGACCGCGTGCGAGGCGCTCCGCCCCCATGCGCGCGACACGCAGCTGGTGCTGCCCGGCCACAAATTGCCCTTCACCGGCCTGCCTGGGCGCATGCGGCAATTGATCGACAATCACCACGGCGCGCTCGACCGCCTGCGCGCCCATATCGCCAAGGCCCCTTGCACGGCCGCCGAATGTTTCCCGCCGCTGTTCAAGCGTAAGATCGACGATGGTACCTACGGCCTCGCGCTGGTCGAGGCGGTGGCCCATGTGAACCACCTCCATCGCATCGGCGCCGTCACTCGCGCACGCCGCGCCGATGGGGCCTGGGAATACAGCCTCGCCTGATCGCACGCCCTGCAAGGTCGCGGCCCCATTAAGTCGCGGCTTGACGCCACAGCCGCTTGGGGCTGACAGCTTGCGCAATCTGCGATATCCCATCGCAAAGACAGACCCATTCCCAAGGACATGAAGGACCAGACCCATGGCCGACAAAGACGACCACAAGCACGGCGAAATGGACATCCGCGAACAGGAAAAAGCATTTGACGGCTTTATGAAATGGTCCACGAACGTGGCCATTGTCGCGATCCTGATCGTGATCGGCCTGGCGATTTTCGCAACGTGATGCGCGCGCTTCGGATTGCGGCCGCGGGCCTGATCGCCTTCGCGCTGGCCGGATGCGTGGGCGAATCTGTATGGGATTCCGATGTTGCGGTGTCTCAGGCCACCTATGTGCCTGCCGGGCCCACGACCGTGACCCTGATCACCTCCGTCAACACCAGCAATGGCTCGGGCGCGCATTCCGCGTTGCTGATCGACGGGGCGCAGCGCCTGCTGTTCGATCCGGCGGGCAATTGGCACAACCCCGGCATTCCCGAACGCAACGATGTGCTGTTCGGCATGACGCCCGGCTATATGGACCTCTACCTTGCGTTCCAGTCCAACGGCGTGTTCGAGGCGCATATGCACAGCATCGAAGTCTCGCCCGCCGTCGCCGCACAGCTCAGCCAGGCGGTGCAGGCCTATGGCCCCGTTGCCCCGGCCTATTGCTCACGCTCGATCACCGAAATTCTGTCGGGCACGCCCGGGTTCCAGACGGTGACACCCGGCTTTTTCCCGAACCGCACGATGGAGCAATTCGCGCAATTGCCCGGCGTGACCTACCGACTGGTCGAAGGCACGATCTCGGACGAAGACGACGCAAGCGATGCGGTGCTTGCCGCGCAGGTGGCCGCCGTCAACTGACGCCGCTCATCCGTTGCACCGCTCTGCACAGCGCACAAAACAAAACCCCCGCGGCCAGGCCTCGGGGGTTTTTCGTTTTCTGATTCGCGGGTCGACCCCGGCAAGATAGCCTTACAGCATACCTTCGCGCTGCAATTTCTTGCGCGCCAGCTTGCGGGCACGGCGGATCGCTTCAGCCTTCTCGCGCGCGCGCTTTTCGGACGGCTTTTCGTAATGCTGCTTGAGCTTCATCTCACGAAAAACGCCTTCACGCTGAAGTTTTTTCTTCAGAGCGCGGAGTGCCTGATCGACGTTGTTGTCGCGAACACTGACCTGCATGTGGTGTCACCACCTTTCTAGGTTAGAATTGAACGGAAGTGCAGGAAGTGGCCGTATAGCAAGCGCCCCCTATCTTGTCCACCATGGCGAAACGGAGGCCCGAGATGACCGACCAAAGCAACGCAATCCTCGACGCGGCGATGATGCACGTGCCCTTCGACGGCTGGACCGAGACCAGCTTCACCGCCGCGGCGCAGGATGCCGATGTGCCCCTGTCCGAGGCGCGCACGCTGTTTCCGCGCGGCGCCGTTGATCTGGCGGTGGCGTTTCATCGACGCGCCGACCGCGCGCTGGCCACGCAACTGGCGCAGACCGACCTGTCGGGCCTGCGGTTCCGCGAAAAGGTCACATGGGCCGTGAAGGCGCGTCTCAACGCCGTCGAAGACGACAAGGAAGCTGTCCGGCGCGGCGCCACGCTTTTCGCGTTGCCGATCCATGCCGCCGATGGCGCGCGCCTGGTGTGGGAGACCGCCGATACGATCTGGACCGGCCTTGGCGACACCTCCGAAGACCTCAACTGGTACACCAAACGCGCCACGCTCTCGGGCGTCTATTCCGCGACCGTGCTGTTCTGGCTCGGCGACGCGTCCGAGGGGCATTCCGCCACCTGGGGCTTCCTCGATCGCCGCATCGAGAATGTCATGCAATTCGAACAGATCAAGGCACGGGTGCGCGGCAACGCCCTGCTCAAACCCTTTGCCCAGGGGCTCGAACGCTTCGCCGCCTCGGTCAAAGCCCCCGCACGGCGCGCCCCCGATGATCTGCCGGGCCGCTGGCCACCCGCGCCGCGCTGACCCATCCGCGAAGCTTTGCCCTTGTGTCCGCGCGCGCCGTGGCGTGAGGTAAGGCGCGACCAAAGCGGAGGGAAACATGGCCGAGATGATGCGCGCGATCGAAATTTCGAAACCCGGTGGGCCGGATGTCCTGCGGCCCTGTGAACGGCCCGTCCCCAGCCCCGGCGCCGAGCAGATCCTGATCCGCATCGACCATGCCGGGGTCAACCGCCCCGATGCCCTGCAACGCGCCGGAAGCTATGCGCCGCCCAAAGGGGCCTCCGATCTGCCGGGCCTTGAGGCCGCAGGCGTGGTCGAAGCCGTCGGCCCCGGTGTCACCCGCTGGACCCCCGGCGACAAGGTCTGCGCCCTGCTGCCAGGCGGCGGCTACGCGCAATTCGCGATCACCCATCAAGACCACGCGCTTGCCATCCCCGATGGCCTTTCCATGGCGCAGGCCGCAGCACTTCCCGAAACCTTCTTCACAGTCTGGACCAACGTTTTCCTGCGCGCGGGCCTCACTGCGGGCCAACGGTTCCTGGTCCATGGCGGCTCTTCTGGGATCGGCACCACCGCGATCCAGCTGGCCCGTGCCTTCGGCGCGCGCGTCTTTGCCACCGCCGGCTCGCCCGAGAAATGCGCCGCCTGCACCGCTTTGGGGGCCGAGCGCGCGATCAATTACCGGGACGAGGATTTCGTCGAAATCTTGCGCGCCGAAGGGGGCGCCGATGTGATCCTCGACATGGTCGGTGGGCCGTATCTGCCGCGCAACGTAAAGGCGCTGGCCGATGACGGGCACCTGCAACAAATCGCCTTCCTGCAAGGCCCCAAGGTCGAACTCAACTTCGCCCAACTCATGGTCCGCCGCCTGACCATCTCGGGCTCCACCCTGCGCCCGCAATCCGATGCCGCCAAGGCCGCGATTGCCGCCGATCTGCGCGAAAAGGTCTGGCCCCTGTTGGCGTCCGGGCGCGTGGCCCCGGTCATGGATCAGACCTTTGACCTGCAAGACGCCGCCGCTGCCCATGCCCGCATGGAAAGCAGCGCCCATATCGGGAAGATCGTGCTCAAGGTCTAGGGGCCGAACGCCCGCCATCCCGCCGCCACGCGCGACGCGGCGGTGATCAGGCACACGGTTGCAAAGCCGAAGGCGATCCACGCAAACGCGCCGGGAAACAGGCAGAACGCGGCAAAGACCACAATCGTTTCGGCCCCTTCGGCCAGCCCGCCCAGATAATAGATCCCCTTCGTCGGATAATCCTCCGACGCCAGGCCCCGCCGCTCCGCGATGATCGAAAACGCCAAAAACGACGTCCCGGTCAGGATGAAACTGGCCATCAACACCGCGCCGGGCACCGCATTGGCCGCGGGGTCGAACATGATGAACCCCAAAGGAAATGCCGCGTAGAAGACGAAATCCAACGTGATATCCAGAAACGCGCCCCGGTCCGTTGGCGTTGTCATCCGCGCCACCGGCCCGTCCAGCCCATCGGCCAATCGGTTCAATGCCAGCCCCACAAGCGCCAGCCAGAACAAGCCGAACGCGGCGGCGACCGTGGCCCCAAGGCCGATCACACATCCCGCGATGGTGATCTGGTTTGCCCGCACCCCGCGCTCCACAAGCGCACGGGCGAGCGGCTCCAACAGGGCGCTTTGCAGCGGAAGAAGACGCGCATCAATCATGCGCGCCCCTTAAAAGACGCCGGGCGGTCCCGTCAATGCACAGATAGGTCAACTCAACCGCCACAACGCCACCGCCATCGCGCACGGTATCAACGCAAGGCCCCCCAACGCCTGCAACGTCAGGCTCGGCCCCAGCACCGGAAGCATCGCCTGCCCGGCCATCGGCGCAAGGGCCGACGCGGTCAGGACGGGCAATGCCAACCGCGCCATGGTCGCGGGATAGCGGTCGGGCCCGAACACCTCCAACGGCACCGTGCCGCGCGCGATGGTCCAAAGCCCAAGCCCCCCGCCATACACAATCAGGCACAGCGCGGCAGGTGCCCCCAACGACAGGCTCACCAACCCCGCACAAACCGCAAAGGTCGAGGCCAGCATCGTCACCACGGGCGAATGCCGCCCACCGCCAAGCATTTCCAACAGGCGCGCGCTGACCTGCGACGGGCCCACCACGGCCCCAAGGGCCGCTGCCACCGCAAGGCTGTATCCGCTGGCAATCAGGATCGGCGGTAAATGCAGCGCGATGGTCGAGAAGATGAACACAAGGCTTACGCCCGCCACGGCGAGCGCCTGCAACCGCCGCTCGGTCCATGCGATGGGCGCGGTGGACGCGGGCGGGGCCGTCGCGCCACGGCCCCGACTGGCGCGTGGTAGCCCGAAAAGGCACAGCGGCAGGCTGATGAACAGGTGCAGCGCCGCATAGGCAAGGCACGCTCCGCGCCATCCCCACGCCTCCACCATTGCCGCCGAGAGTGGCCAACAGATCGTCGCACTGAACCCACCCACCAGCGTAAGCGCGGTGATCGCCCGTCGCGCATCGCCGCCGAAAACGCGGCTCAGCGTGGAAAACGCCGCCTCGTAAAGCGATGCCGCCATGGCAAAGCCCACGATGACCCACGCCGCCAGATAGACCGGCACCCCCGGGGCCAACGCCATCACCACAAGGCCCGCGCTCATCAATCCGACCCCGCCCGCCATTACCTCGCGCCCGCCCCGCGCCGCGATCGCGCGCCCGACGGGTTTCGCGGCAAGCCCCGAAATCACCAACGCCAAAGATATGCCCCCCATGACGGCCAATCCGGGCCATCCGGTGTCCGTCGCGATGGGTTGGCCGAGGATCGACAAAAGGTAGAACGAACTGCCCCATGTCAGGATCTGCACACTCCCCAGCGCCGTGATGAGGGGCCAGCGCTCACGCACCTTTCGCCGCCGCCTCCACCGCGTCCACATGGGCGGGCAATCCCCCAAGGTCCGGCAATTCCGCGTAACGCGGATGCCCCTCCGGCGTTTCCGCATGCTCCAGCGCCCAGGTCAGGCCATGGGGCACGTAAACCGCCCATGCCCCCGCATGCAGGGCGGGCACCACGTCGGATTTCATCGAATTGCCGATCATCATCGCGCGGCGCGCCCCGCCATGATCCGCAAAGGCCCGCGTATAGACACCCGGCACCTTGTCGGACACGATCTCGACGCCCGCGAACATCTCCCCCAATCCGCTCGCCGCCAGCTTCTGCTCCTGATGCAGCAGATCGCCCTTGGTGATCAAAACCAACGGGAACCGATCCGACAGCGTGCCCAACGTCTCCTCCACATGCGGCAACAATTCGATCGGGTGGCGCAGCATCTCCTGTCCCATCGCAAGGATCTGTCCGATGACATGGCCGTCCACCCGGCCGTCTGTCACCTCCACCGCCGTCTCGATCATCGACAGCATGAAGCCTTTGATCCCGAACCCGTAATGCCCGACGTTTTTCTTTTCCGCCTCCAAAAGGCGCTCTTTCAGGTGGCCGCCTTCGCCATGATCGGCCAGCAATTCGGCAAAGCGCTCCTCCGTCATGCGGAAGAAACTTTCGTTCTGCCAAAGCGTGTCATCCGCATCGAATCCGATTACGCTAAGTCCCGACACGCGCAGCCCCTCTTTTCTGTTGCCCCATAAGCCTTATATAATGCCGCCTCAGCGCAGGCGATGATAGCGGGATTTCCGAGCACATGACGACCGATTGGTACATGATGGCCGACAAACGCGACGACACCGAAGACGGCAACGGCGATGGTGACGTGTCGCTTGCGACCAAGACCAAACCCAAGACGCAGCGCCCGCCGATGTACAAGGTGCTGCTTCTCAACGACGATTACACGCC
>CAZPJO010000015.1:0-18434 GCA_964586895.1 uncultured Roseicyclus sp. | reverse complement strand
GTGCATAGACGAAGGCCGAGAAGATACCCGGAATGAACCCCGCCAGAAGCAGCATGCCGACATCCTGTTCGACGATGATGGCGTAGATCACGAGGATGGCCGACGGCGGAATGAGCGAGGCGAGCGTGCCGCCCGCGGCCACGACGCCCGCGGCGAAGCGCTTGTCATAGCCGACCTTGAGCATCTCGGGGATGGCGATGCGGGCAAAGACGGCCGCCGTGGCGACGGAGGCGCCGGAGACGGCGGCGAAACCGGCCGTGGAGAAGACGGTGGAGACGGCAAGCCCGCCCGGCACCCAGGCGATCCAGCGCTTGGCGGCCTCGAACAGGGCCCGCGTCAGGCCTGCGTGATAAGCGAGAAAGCCGATGAGGATGAAGGTCGGGATCAGGGAAAGCGCCTGATTGGCGACCTTGGCATGGGGGACCTGACCGGCGGTTTTGACCGCAACTTCAAGCGCCCACCAGATATCGTCGCCGCCGAAATCGCGCCGCGCCCAGTTGATCAGGAAAAGCCCGACAAGCCCGGCGATGGCCGTGGCATAGGCCACGCGCATGCCCAAAACGACCATGACCAACATGAAGCCGGTGACCCAAAGTCCGATTGTGGTGCTGTCCATCAGTCGCGCCCCGCGAGTTGTTCAGCCTCGGCGGCGGCCTGTTCTTCGATGGTCAGCGACAGCGGGATCGCGGCGGGACGGTCCAGCCCGAGGACAAGTGCGCGCCCATAGGCCCAGACCTGCAACGCGGCACGCAGGCTCAGGACCGCGAAGGCGGCGACCACGGCCAGTTTGGCGGGCCAGATCGGCAGGTTGATGTCGATCGAGCTGTCGCGGCTCCAATTCGGGCGGGCGAAATCGAACGAGCGGTCGAAATGCGACCACGCCCCCCAGAGCAGCAAGAGGATCAGGACCAGGATCAGAAGGGTCATCAGAAGTTCAACGGCCCAAAGCACGCGGCCCCGAAGAAACCCGATGAGGATATCCATGCGGATGTGAGCGCCCGAGCGTTGCACGTAGGAAATGCCGAAGATCGCGATGAACGGCATCGCCATTTCGATCCAGTCGACATAGCCGCGCAACGGCGTGCCGAGGAATTCGCGTCCGCCGACCGAGAAGACGGCGAGGAACATGAGACCGAAGGTGAACAGGCCGGAGACGACGATCATCAACATCTCTACCGGCAGGAGCATGCGGTCCAGACGGCTGACGAGGCTGTCATCCGCGAGCACCGAGGAGGCACTGGCCATGGTATGGGTATCCCGAGGTTTTGGGGCGGCCCCGACCCCGCGCGGGGTCAGAGCCGCCTTTGGGGCTTAGTTGCCCTGTGCGTCTGCGAGTGTTGTCAGCACGAGGTCGTAGAGTTCCTGCGCTGGCAGGCCCTGTCCGGCCATTTCCTCGATCCACGCGGCATGGAGCGGGGTCGCCGCCTCGCGGAAAGCGTCAAGCTCGGCTTGCGGCATCTCGACCCGCTGCACGCTGTTTTCTTCGAGCACGCCGTCCCAACGCTCGATCAGTTCGGCGTAGTTGGCGAGGTAGTGGTCCAAGGCTTCGGAGGTCGCCTCGTCAAGGGCCGCGCGATGTTCATCGGACAGCGATTCGTAGGCGTCGATATTGACCACGACGGGGCAATTCACGGTGCCGGGGTTGAGGTTGGCGGTCCACCAATCGGCTTCGTTGATGGTGCCGAAGCTTAGGTGGGCGTGCTGCGCGAAGGCCACGGTGTCAACGACGCCGCCCTGCATCGCCTGGTAGGCTTCGGTCGCGGTCACGGAAGTGGGCACACCGCCGACGGTTTCAAACGCGCGGCCAAGACCACCGGTGGCCCGCACGCGCATGCCTTCGAAATCGGCCAGCGTTGCGGGTGCATCGCCGGTGCCGACGAGGTTGTATTGCGGCATCGGCGAGGTCATCAGAAGCATCGCGTTCCACTGCGCCATTTCATCGGCCACGGCGGGGTGGTTGTAGACGGCGGTGGCGACGGCGACTTCTTCTTCGAGCGTGTTCACGCCCAGAAACGGCAGTTCCAGCACGGTGATCGCGCGGTTCTTGTCCGGGTGGTAGCCGGCGCAGAACTGCGCCATCTCGAAGGCGCCGATTTCGATCCCGTCGAGGTTTTCGCGGTTCGACGACAGGCCGCCGTAGGAGATGTTCATGGTGAATTCGCCATTGGTGCGGTCAGAGACCAGTTCGGCGAGGCGTTCGACATGTTCGGTGAAGGCGCGGCGCTGACCCCAGAGGGATACGTTCCATTCGACGGCGAAGGCTTCGGAGCCGATGGAGATTGCCAATGCGGCGAGCGCGGTGCGGCTGAGCAGTTTTTGCATGATGTCCTCCCTAGATCACATGCGGTGGTATGATGACGCGACTATGCGGCCCGGTTCGGGCTCTGTTTACGAAGAAATCCGCGATGCGTCGGCACAATGCCCTGCGGATATCTGCAGGCTTATAGCAGCGCGTCCTTGTCGAGGCCAAGCTTGACGATTTTCTCGTTAAGCGTGCGGCGGCCGATGCCAAGGGCGTGGGCGACATCATCCATGCGCCCGGCGTGGGTCATGAGGGCCGAGGCGATCATTCACGCTCCAGCGCGGCCACGGCACTGCGCAGGGTGTCGGGCAGGGGCGGGGTGGCGGTTTGGGGGGCGATGGCATGGGCCAGCGTGCCACCGCCGTGCCGTTCCGCAAGAACGCGACGTTCCGCCACCGAGCGCAATTCGCGGACGTTGCCGGGCCAGTCATGGGCCAGGGCCGCGGCCAGATCATCGGCGGTCAGCTCGGGCGGGGCGACGTCGTAGACCTGCGCCAGATCCTCCATGAAATGCATCAGAAGCGGACGCAGATCATCGTGCCGGTCGCGCAGGCGGGGCAGGGACAGGGTGAAGGTGTTGAGGCGGTAGAGCAGGTCGTCGCGGAACCGGCCCGAGGCCACCTGCGCCGCGACGTCTTCGTTGGTGGCCGCGATGACGCGGGCGCGCACGGGGATCGGCGTTGTGGCGCCTTCGGGTGTGACCGCGCCGTCTTCGAGCACGCGCAGGAACCGGGCCTGCACGTCGGGCGGGCAGGCGCAGACCTCGTCAAGAAACAGGGTGCCGCCATCGGCCTGAAGAATGCGACCGTCGGAGCCACCGGCCACGCCGAACATCTCGGCCACGAAACCTTCGGGCGACAGCAGCGCGCAATTGACGGCGACGAACGGGCGGTCCGACGCGGGCCCGAGATCGTGCAGCGCGCGGGCCACGACATCCTTGCCGGTGCCGGTCTCGCCCAGGATCAGGACGGGCGCAGGGCTCAAGGCCAGGTCGGCGATTTGCTGACGCAGGGCGCGCACGCCCTCGGTCTGACCGACGAGAACGCGGTCGAGGCCGGACATCTGCAACAAACGCTGACGCAGCCTTGCGTTGCTCGCACGCATGCGGGTCTGTTCGGCGGCATGGCGCAGAATGGCCAGAAGGCGACGCGGCTCGTAGGGTTTTTCAACGAAGGAATAGGCCCCGGCCTGCATCGCCTCAACGACCATGGGGATATCGCCATGGGCCGTTACCAGTACGACAGGCACGGCATGATCGGCGGCCAGGGATTTCAACAGATCGAGGCCCGAGATGCCGGGCATGCGCACATCCGACAAGATCACATCGGCATCGAAATCCGCCAGTGCCGCCACCGCACGCTCGCCGCGCGGCACATCGCGCACGCGCCATCCATCGGCATCGAGCAGATCGACCACGGATTGGCGCATCGCGCGATCGTCTTCGACGACAAGCGCGCGGAAAGGGGCGTCGGGGGTCAGGGTGTTGGGGGCCAAGGCGTCGGGGGTGTCGGGTGTCATTGCGCGGCGACCTTTTGCGATGGATGCGCCCGCGCCGCACGTTCGGGCAGGGTCATGCGGAACACGGCGCCTGTCCCAACGGCGCCTGTCCCATCGGACCGGTTGCGCCCCTCAAGCCGGCCGCCGTGATCGTCCAAGATGCCCGAGGAAATCGCGAGGCCAAGGCCCATGCCCTGCCCGCTGGCACGGGTTGTCACGAAGGGTTCGCGCAGGTCCGACAGGGTGGCGGTGCCAAGGCCATGGCCGGTATCGGCCACCTCGATCCAGACGGCCCCGTCGGTCCGGCCGCTGCGCAGGGTAAGGACCGGATCGCCCACCTCTTCCATCGCATCGACGGCATTGCGCAGAAGGTTGGTGAGCACCTGTTCCAGCCGCAACCGCGAGCCGCGCACGCACAGCGGATGATCGGGGCGGCTGTAGGCGGGGACAAGGTCGAGCGCGTCTAGACTTGGTTCCATCAACTCCAACGCGGCGTCGATGCAATCGCGCAGATCGACATCTTCAAACGGCTCGTCCCCGGAACGGGCGAAAAACTTGAGCTGTCTGGTGATGCCTTCCATCCGGTCCACAAGACCGCCGATGGTTTGGGTCAGCGGGCTTTCCTTGTGCTTGATCTCATGGGCGGCCAGCCGGTTGCGCATGGCGGCGATGGGTTGACCAAGCTCATGCGTGACGGAGGCCGAAAGCTGCCCCAACGCAGCAAGGCGCGAGGTGCGTTCCAATTCTCCGCGCGCCTCGTCGAGGCGTTGTTCTGTACGCCTGCGTTCTTCGATTTCGCGGGCAAGGGCGATGTTGGCACGGCGCAATTGCGCCTCTTCTTCTTCGGATCGGCGCAGCGCGCGACCCAGGCGCCGCCCGCGTTGATATTGCGCGAAAAGCAGCGCCAAGGCCGAGACCACGAAGAAGCCGCCGGTCGCAAGCCACGCGCGCAAGACGGCGGTGTCGTTGCGGCCAAGGTAATGCAGCCGCCAGGCATGGGGCAGATCGGCGCTGGCCACATGGAGGCGCCGTACCCCGTCGATCCGCGCACGGCCACCGTCGGCGGCGACGCTCCAATCAAGCGGGTCGAGGGATTGCCCGGGGAATTGTCGCGTCTCGGTGATGCGGATGCGCGCCTCGGGTGGGAGCGGGTCAAGGGTGCGGTAGCGCCAGGCAGGGTCCGACGACAACAGCACGACCGTCTGCCGATCGGTCAGGAACACCTGTTCGCCCGCATCGCGCCAGGCCTGTTCGAACGGGGCCAGGTCAAGTTTGATCGCGACCACGCCGATGACCCGGCCCGCAGCATCGCGCACCGGGTCGGCGATGAAATAGCCCGGCAGGCCGGTGGTCGCGCCAATGCCGTAGAATGCGCCGGTGGCACCGCCAAGCGCATCCTGAAAATACGGGCGGAAGTCGTAGGATTGGCCGATGAAACTGCGCGCGTGCCCGGCGTTGGAGGCGGCGATGGTCAGGCCCGCGGTGTCCATCAGGAAAATCGCGTCGAGCCCGGCGGCCTCCGAGAACGACGCAAGCCGCGCGTTCAGGGCGACGGTGGTGCCGTCTTCGAGCGCGGCGATGACATAGGGATCAACGGCCAGCACATGGGTGAGGTGTTCGAACCGCTCCAATTCCGACAGGACGGTGCTGTGGTAGAGGGACATGCGCGCCTCGGCCCGCTGCACCTCTTGCGCGGTGAAGTAGCGATAGGTCGCGGTCCAGACCCCGGCGGCCACGATCAACGCGACCATGATCGTGGCGATTACGGCGGTGCGGCGGGAGCGCGGGGAAATGGTTGCGGGTCGGGTCATGGCGGGTCGGTCATGGTGCGGCGTCTCACGGACGTAGCAAAGTTGCGCGGCAAAAGACACCGGCGCGGTCTATTCGAGGCGGGTCCAGGTCTGCCCCCCGCAGATCACGCCGCCCAGGATGCAGCCCGAGACACGCAGGCGGTCGGGCCCGCGAAACCGAAGGCGGGCGCGGTAGATGGCACCGTTTTCGACATCCTCAAGCGTGCCGCCGGTGAACGCGGAGCCGTCCCAGACCATGTCACGGACCAGAACGGTGCCGAAATATTGCGGATCGACATTTGCGCCACTGCCGCCGGTCAGCGTGCCGCAATAGGCCGCGCCGCAGGGTGCAAACCGGACGATGCCCCACGACCCGTTGCGCGCGCCGGTCTGCCAGACCCCGTCAAGCGGATGCGGCGGGCCCGGTTGCTGCGCGGTGGCGCAGAGCGGCAGGAGCAGGGCGATGAGGATGAGGCGGATCATGGTGCGGTGCTTTCGGGGTCGGTTGGGACGGTGATTGCGATGCAGGTTGTATCCGGTCCGCGATCGGGGGTTGCGATGGACAGGCCCGCGCGCGTGGCCTGTTCGCGCACGATGGCGAGACCCAGACCGCTGCCGCCCGAGGCCTTGCCCTTGTCCCATTCCGCGAAGGCCAGATCGGACGCCCCGGGATTGCGGATTTCGAACACGTAGCCCGCGGCGGTTTGGCTGCCGCTGACATCGAGGGGGCCGGGTGTGCCATGGGCGATGGCGTTCGACATGACGTTGCACAGCACCCGCATCAGGGCGAGCGGCTGGGTGTGCAGGGCGGCAGATGCGACGTCCATGCGCAGCGCAAGGTCGCGTTCGGCGGCATCCCCGGCAAACATGTGGCGCAGGGTTTCAGCGATTTGCGTGGTTTGGACCCGTTCGGCATCGGCGACGTCAACGCGTTCCTGTTGGGCCAGGGGGGCGGCATCATGGGCGGCCTCGGTGATGTAGCTGGAGGCCAGTTCATCGAGGTAATCGAGGGAGTGTTGCAGATGATCGCGCGTGTCGCCGGGCATGTCACGGGCGAGCGCCGCGAACGACGTCCGAAGCGACGACAGGGGCTGTCGGATGTCATGGGACGCGGTGGCGAGGCGCAGGTTGCGGTCATGCGCGACGGCGACGGCGGCACGATGGTTGTCGCGGGCGACCAGAAGCTCTGCGTTGATGCGGGCCTGGTCCTCGGCGCGGTCCAGGGCCTCTTGCACGGCCAGTTCGCGGTCGGATTTCAGGATGAAGATATTGCGCACGAACAGCGCGCCGAAGCCGATGGTGATCGCCGCGATCAGGATGCGATTGACCGCGATGGTCAGGGTCGCGCCATCGCTGCCGCCCGCGATCACGAAGGTGCCGCCGATCAGGACGGCGGTCAGCAGGATCCAGATCAGGTTGCGGATGATCCGGTCATGGCCGCCGCGCAGTTTGGAAAAGGTCGCGACGGGAAAGAAATGCGCCACCGCGACGGTGCAGCCCGCCGCACTGAACAGCAGGTATTGCGCATCCGCGGGCAGGGCGGTCGAGATCCCCCAGATCGCCCCCATCGCAAGTGCGGCGAGGCGGAACGGCGTCTTGAGCCAGGCCCATTTGTGCGCCGACGGGATCGCCTGCGCCGCGACAAGGTAGTTGATCGCCAGCATCGCAAAGCCGCAGGCGACAAGGGTGCTTGCGCTGATGTCGATGCCGGACCAGACGATGCCGGTGATGTTCTGCTCGAACAGGGCGATATAGATCAGGCCCAGAAGCACCAGCATCGTATAAAGCGCCCAGACCCATTGCCGGAGCGACGCGGCGATGGTGATCAGCACCATGATGGCGGCGAAATTGCCGATGAAGAACGCCGCCGTCACAACCGCCGCACCGGCCACGTCGGTCAGGTCCTGGGCGGGCACGTCGAACGTCACGGCGGCACCGGGGCGCGTCGCAAACGCCAACGCCAGAAGGGTCATGGAAAGGGTGAATATCGCCTTTGTCATGGGGCGCCTGTCGGGTAGGCTTGGCCCCGCACAAGGCCGATTGTGGACACCGAACCCGCACGATGATGAAACGCTACACCGGAATGCTTGCCGATGATCACAAGATCGTCCGGATGGGCCTGAAATCCGCGCTGGAGCAGGGTGAGATGCTGCATGACACGCCGGTCGATATCGTCGCCGAAGCGGAGGACGGGTTGCAGACCATCGCGCAGGTCAAGGCGCATCGGCCCGATCTGTTGATCCTTGACGTGTCCATGCCGATCGCCTCGGGCGCCGAGATCGTGGTGGATGTGCAGCGGTGGAGCCCCGACACGAAGATCGTGGTCTATTCCGCCGTCACCTCGCCGGGGCTTTTGGCGCATCTGATCGAAGCGGGGGTGCATGGGGTGTTCGCGAAAGGCTCGGACGCCACGGGGATGCTTGAGGCGCTGCCGCTGATTTTGCGGGGCGGGCAAAAGGTCGATCCGGCGATCCTTGAGATCGTGCAGGGCGCCCCCGCGCCTGCGACCTTGACGGCGCGCGAACGTCAGACGCTCAACATGGTTCTGGCCGGGCGCACCAATGCGGAAGTGGCGCAATTGATGGGAATCAGCCCGAAGACCGCCGAAAAGCACCGCGCCAGCATGATGGCAAAACTCGACGTGCGCAGCCTTTCGGAATTGATGGCAAAGGCCCTGCAAGAGGGTCTGATCGAGCAACATGGTCTGATGTAGCGGCATCGGGGCCTCCGGCGGCGGATGCGGTCAAGCTAGCAGTCAACGCGCGGTCGCCATATGGGTAATCCTCCCCATATGGTCGGAGGTGGGGTGTGGTTAGATCTGGGTCAGCGGCCACGAAACGTGGTCCTCATATTCATTGACCCACATCAGGATTATTCAAATGACCCATTCGACCCTCAAGACCCTTCGCATCGCAGCCGCCACAGCCCTTGTTGCCGCCAGCAGCCTTGCCAGCGCCGCCTCGGCCCAGACGTTCCAGCCCGGATACATCCAGACCCTCACCGTCAATTCGACCCGTGGCGGTTCGGAAATGGATCAGTTCTTCATCCCCGACACCGGCGCGAACACCAGCGTGACGCGGGTCTGCGTAATGAACCTTGGCGCGGTTCAGCGTGCGTTCACCCATACGGTGGCGGGTATCAACGCGCTGGTGGCGCAGCCGGGCAGCCAGAGCTGCGCGAATTTCTCGTCCGAAAGCCGCGTGGCCTACGGCATGGTCGACGGCACCGAACCCGCGCAGGCCAACCGCGCCATGGTGATGAACCTCGGCGCCTTTGCCGGGGGCACGGTCACGTTTGTCTGGCGCTGAGGCGGTTGAAGGAAGGACCCCCTTTGATGTTGTGGGGGGTCCGAAAAAGGCGCGCTGCGGCGCGTCTTTTTGTGTGCGGTATCGCGGTATCCCGAGGTCAGAGATCGACAGCCAGATCCGTGCGCGAAGGCGTAGTGCGGGCCACGACCTGTCCGTTTGACACCACAAGCAACCGCGCGGGGCGCAGGCGTATCGCATCGATGGGATCGCTTGCATCCAGCATGACAAAGCTGGCGCGTTTGCCGGGTTCAAGGCCGAAGTCCAGCCCCATGATCACCGCCGGGCTGCGCGTGACCATATCGAAGGCCGTGCGCATCGCATCGGGCGAGGTCATATGCGCCACGTGCAGACCCATATGCGCCACATCCAGCATGTCGCCGGATCCCAGCGGATACCAGGGGTCGCGCACGCAATCCTGCCCGAAGGCTGTGGTGATCCCCGAGCTCAGCAATTCCGGCACCCGGGTCATGCCGCGGCGTTTGGGGTAGCTGTCCATCCGGCCTTGCAGCGTGATGTTGATCAGGGGGTTGGGGATCGCGTTGACGCGCGCCTCGGCCATCAGGGGCAGCAGTTTGGCGACGTAGTAATTGTCCATCGAATGCATCGACGTCAGGTGCGATCCGGTGGTGCGCCCCTGCAGGCCAAGGCGGATCGTCTCGGCGGCGAGTGTTTCGATATGGCGGCTGAGGGGATCGTCGCTTTCGTCGCAATGCAGATCGACCATCAGACCCCGCTCGGCGGCCAGTTCGCAGGCCGCGCGGACGGCAGCGGCACCATCGGCCATGGTCCTCTCGAAATGCGGGATGCCGCCGACGACATCGACGCCCGCATCGAGCGCGCGGATCACGTTGGCCTCGGCCCCGTCGGAGCGGAACCAGCCGTCCTGCGGGAAGGCCACCAGTTGCAGATCGAGCACGCCGCGCAGGCGGTCGCGGACTTCCAGAAGGGCTTCGACGGTGTTGAAGCTTTCGTCGGTGACGTCGACATGACTGCGGATCGCGAGGATGCCCTTGCCGATGGCCTCGCGACAATAGGTAAGCGCGCGGGCGACGATATCCTCGCGTGATTGGATCTGCTTGAGCTCGCCCCACAGGCCGATCCCTTCCAAAAGCGTGCCCGATTGGTTCACGCGTGGCTGGCCGTAGCTTTGCGTCGCGTCCATGTGGAAATGCGCATCGACAAATGGCGCGCAGATCAGTTTGCCGCCCGCGTCGATGGTCTCGGCCGCCGCGGCGGTGATGCCCGGCTCCACGGCTTTGATCAGGCCCCCGGAGACCGCGATATCGACCACAGCACCATCGGGCAGGGTTGCGTTTTGCACCAGCAGATCAAAGGCCATTGGACTATCCCGTCATGATATGGGCCGCGTCGGGCAGCCAGCTGAGCCAGAATTTCTGCCCCGGTGCGGGCGACATCGCGGCAAGCTGCGTCTCGTTGACCTGCGCCTTCAACTCTTCGCCGTTGGGCCCTTCAAAGTAGCAGATGATGCCCGTGCCCGCGAATTCTTCGGACACGAAATCGGCGGGGATCGCGGCGACGTCGGGGGCAGTGGCGTGGATCTCGACCCGGTCCGGCGCGACGACGATTTCTGCCGGGCCATCGGTGGCACCGGGTAGCGGATAATCCCCGCCATCTATGGTGATCGTGTCGCCCGAGACAATGCCGTTGAGGATGTTGTTGCGACCCACGAATTCGGCCACGAAGCGGTTGTTGGGACTGCGGAAAATCTCTTGCGGGGTGCCGATCTGAGCGATTTCGCCATGTCCCATGATGACGACGCGGTCTGCCATGGCGAAGGCCTCCGATTGGGAATGGGTCACGTAGACGAAGGTGATCCCAAGCTCCTTTTGCAGTTTGGTCAGCACGCCCTGCATGCGGATCACCAGATGGGCGTCAAGCGCGGACAACGGCTCATCCAGCAGCAGCATCTGCGGCTCGGTCACGAGGGACCGGGCCAGCGCGACACGTTGCCGTTGACCGCCCGAAAGCGCATCGATCGGGCGCGTCTCGAACCCCTTGAGGCCCATGCGGTCCAGCCACAGCATCGCGCGATCATGGCGTTCCTTTGCATCCACGCCGCGCATCTTGAGGCCGAATTCGACGTTTTCGACCACGTTGAGGAACGGAAACAGCGCAAGCGATTGCCAGACCAGCGGGGTGTCACGTTCATGCACCGGCACGTCGTTCATCACCTGCCCGTCGATCTTGATGGTGCCTGCCGATGGCTCTTCCAGCCCTGCCAACATGCGCAGGGTCGTGGTCTTGCCGCAGCCCGACGGGCCCATGATCGCCACGAATTCACCGCGACCGATGGTCAGATCAAGGGTCTTCACGGCTTTGAACGTGCCGTAGTTTTTCTTGACGCCCGAGAAGTCGACAAGGGGGGCGGATGCGTTCATTTCGCGGACTTTCTGAGGATAAGCAGTTGCGACACGATGACGAGCGTCATGGAGGTCAGGAACACGACCGTGCCGATGGCGTTGATCTGCGGGTCGACGTTGCCTTGCAGGATTTCAAGGATCACCACGGGCACCGTGCGGTGCAGGCCCGAGACGAACCACGCCACCATGAATTCATCGAAGCTAACGGCGGCGGTGAGACAATAGGCCGAGATGATTGCAGGCGCACAGAACGGGAGCACGACCGAGCGCATGGCCCGCCAGGGTGAGGCGCCAAGGTTGCGGGCCGCGGCCTCCAGCGAGGGGTCCATTTGTTGCAGGCGCAGGCGGCAGATCGCCATCGCAAAGGGCGCGCCCATGACGGTGTGGGCGATGATGATGCCCCGGATCGTGCCCGACAGGCCCAGTTGCGAGAGCCAAGCCAACATCGCCAGCCCCATGATCACCAGCGGGACCGTGGGCGGCAAAAGCGCCAGCGCGAGATAGGCGTTCTTGAACCGGAAGCCGAAGCGGAAGTCGGTATAGGCGGTGGCGAAGCCGATGAAGGTGGAGAGCGCCGCCGCGCAGGCCGCCACCACCAGCGAATTGCGGAATGCGGTCCAGACCTCGGGCCGGGAAAACGCCGTCTCGTACCAATGGGTGGTGAACTCGCCCAGGGGCACGGTGGGGAACCGGTCGGAATTGAACGAAAACACCATCGACGTCAGGATCGGCGCGAAGACGAAAGCGAACAGCGCCGCGACATAGATCCAGGAAAGCGATTTTCCCATGGCCTACCCCCGTTTCCGATAGGCGGCCGCGACGGCGGCGAAGGCCACGATGAACAGGGTAACGATCATCATCAGCGCCACCACGGAGGCCCTTGGCCATTGCTGCCCCGATTTGGTGGTGTCCACGATCAGGATCGACAGGGTCGGCGGGTTGGAGCCGCCCAGGTAGGCCGGGCTGACGAAATCGCCGAATGTCAGGATGAAGGCGAAGACGAAGCCGATGATCAGGCCGGTTTTCGCGGCGGGCACGATGACGCGCAGCAGCGTGGCGCGCGGGTTAGCCCCCAGATTGCGCGCGGCCTCGATCAGGGATTTGTCGACGGCGGCGAGGCTGAAGGTTTGCAGGATGATGACCAGCGGCAGCACAAGCGTCATGTAGCCGACCATCGCGCCAAAGCCCGAGTTCAGCATGGTAAACGGCCCCAGGCCACATAGCCCAAGAGCCCGTTCAACGGCCCGCTTTCCGCCAGAAGCACCTGCCAGGCGTAGATGCGCACGAGGTAGGAGGTGAAAAACGGCACGATCAGGAAGAAAATGGCCCAACGGCGCACGGCCTCGGACGCGCGGAAGGCCAGCGCGAAGGAGGCAGGAAACGCGATCAGGCTGGCCAGTGTGGCGGCCAGCACGGCGCGGCCCAGGGTCACGAAATACGCGTCCCAGAAAAAGCCGCGGGTCAGCATGCGTTGCCAATTGTCGAAGATGAAGTCGGGCTCCATCCGGTAGTTGCGCACCAGCCAGAAGGTCATCGCCACCATCAGCAAAAGTGGCCCGACGAAGAACAACCCCTGCCAGATCAGGAGGGGCCATTGCCAGACGGATCGATAGACGAGGTTGCTTTTGGGCATGGGCGCGGGTCCGATCGTGAAAGGCCGCGCCCCATGTGGCGGCGCGGCCCGATTTCTGTGCGGATCAGGCGGCTTTGTATTCCGACCAGAAGTCGTTCCAATCTTCCAGCGATTGCTGTCGCGGGATGTCGCGGAAGAACAGGCGCTCTTGCTGTAGCAGGTTGATCGGGCTTTGCGCGTGGCCCTCGATCATGCCGGCGCGTTCGGCTTCGGCGGGGTTGGCATCCTGGATCGCGGCCCAACCGGAGCGTGTGGGCGACAGGCCGGGATAGGCCGCCATCTGGATCGATCTCACCTGTCCGCGCGGGCTCAGCATGTATTGGATGAATTCGTTCACGATCTCCTGCTTGGTGGAGCCGCGACCGATCGAATAGCTTTCGGTCCACTGGATGCCGCCCTCTTCGGGGATCACACTGGCCACCGGTGTGCCATCTTTGGCCAAAACGCCGGTGATCCAGTCGCCGATACCGGCCATGGCCGTGATTTCGCCATTGCTCATGGAGGCAAAGGTGCCGCCATAATCGAAATAGCCGCCCACCTGCGGCTTGAGCGACAGGGTGCGTTCTTGGACGGCCTGCCACGCGGCTTCATCGATATCGAACGGCGAGGGCGCGCGGTTTCCACCCAACAGGGAGATCTGCCCGAGGTTCGGCAGGTGCCAGTCGAAATGCCCGACACGGCCCGTGACCTTGGGGTTCCAGAATGCCTCATAGGACATTGCCTCTTCGGCGGTCAGAACGTCGGTGTTGTATGACACGCCCAGAAGGCCGTAGCGGACCATGACGGACCACAATTGGTCGTCGGTCCAGTGGCCGGGGAAGTTCTGATATTCGGGGAAGAAGTCGTCGAAGTTGAACAGCGACGCGTCCATTTCCTCGATATAGCCCGCAAGGTTCAGCTGTTGGACGAATTCGGCGTCCGACAGGATGATGTCATAGGTGCCCGGCGGCGATTGCGCGATCAGGGCCAGCATATTGTCGCCGCCCGCGTAGTACTGCGGCACGAACTGCACGTTGTTCTCGGCTTCGAAATCCGCGACCATGTCGGGCTCGGCATGGCCGAACCATGCCAGCATGTTGATCTGCGTGGGGTCCTGCGCTCAGGCACGGTTGATCATCGGCATGGCAAGTGCTGCGCCCGCTGCTGTTGTCATCAATCCACGGCGGGTCAGGGTCATTTTCGAGTGGGACATGGGACCTCCTTGTCGGTCTTTCGGTCGTCTTGGGCCAGACGCCACAAGCGGGCCGACCCAGTCGATTGACCAGAAAGGTAGTCGTGAGTCCGTGTATTTTGGAAATTTACAGTTTGTATGTAGCGATAAGCATTGTTTATGCAGGGCGGCCTTGATCGTTTTTCTGGATCTGCTCAAGCAAATGCTGTGCGAGGGCCTGACCCGCGTCCTTGAGAACCGCGTGCTTGTAGAACAGCCCGATCTTCAGCGGCGCAAGCCGGGGAAAGCGCTCGGCCTCGCGCGTGACCCGCATGCCCGGCCTCAGGGTCGCAGGCGTCAGCGCGGTGGCGCCCAGACCGGCGAGAACCGCGGATTGCAGCCCCTCCACATCGCGTGACACCAGTTGCGTGCGCCAGCTCCGCCCCGCAGTGCGCAGCGCCGCGCGCATGCGGGTCGCGTATTCGCATGGGTCCGGGTGACGCACGATGGGAATGGGGGCCTTTGGGTCGAACTGCGCGTCTTGCTGAACGGCCCAGATCGGCTCGACGGTAGTGGTTTCCACCAGATAGGGCACCTCGCCGTCGGGCACGAGCGCCACGGAGATATCGACCCGGTTGTTGGCCAGCGCGACACGCAGATCGGACGACAACATGCTTTCGATCTCGATCCGGACATCGGGATGGCGCGACGCAAATTCCGAAATCGCCTCAAGCAGAAAGCTGTGCGAAAAATCGGTGGGCACACCGACACGGATCCACCCCGCAAGGGCGGCATCCGAGAAATAGGCGATCAGGTCATCGTTCAGGCGCAGCATCTGTCGCGTATAGGGGCCAAGCGCGACGCCGTCGTCGGTCAAGCGGAATTGCCGCCCAGAGGTCCGGATCAGTTTGGTCTGGAGCAGGTCTTCAAGCCTGCGGATTTGCAGGCTGATCGCCGGTTGCGTGCGCCCGAGCGCCTTGGCCGCCTTGGTGAAGCCGCCAAGATCGACAACGGTGATGAAACTGCGCAGAAGGTCGGTGGGGATATTCTGTGGCATGGTATCCATTTCAGAATTTATGGATGCATATCAACTATCAATTTCTGAAATTTCGGGGGCTTTACTAGGCTGACTGCGCAACTGCGGAGATCTTCGGTGAACCACGACACGTTCAGACAGGCGGCCAAGGCGCGCGACACGTTGGTGACGCCGGTCACCCATGTCATCGACGCCAATCAGGCGCTGCGCAACCTCGACGTGATCGACGCCGCCGGCTGCCCCGGTGCGTTCCTGATCAACCATGATTTCCCGGTCGACGCATTTCTGCCCATCCTCAAGGAGATCCGCGCCGCGCGGCCCGATCTTTGGCTGGGGGTCAATTTCCTGGATCAGCCGGGCGATATCGCCTTCCCGATTCTTGGGCAACTGGGCCGCGACGGGTGCCGCGTGGATGCCTATTGGGCCGATGACGCCCGCATCGACGAACGTGTTAAGCCGCAGGAGACCGCCGACCGGATCGCGCGTATCCGCAAGGAAAGCGGCTGGAATGGCGTGTATCTCGGCGGGGTGGCGTTCAAGAAACAACGCCCCGTGGCCGAAGACCGATACGCCACCTCTGCGCGCCTGTCGCTGCCGTATCTTGATGTCGTGTGCACCTCGGGCATCGCGACGGGACACGAGGCGGACCTTTCGAAAATCCGGACCTTCCGCGATGCGATCGGCGACGCGCCACTTGCCCTGGCCTCGGGCATCACACCCGAGAATGCCGCTTCGTATTGCGGGCTGGTCAACTGCTTCCTCGTCGCCACGGGCATCAATTACCCCGGCGATTTCTACAACATTGATCCCGACAGGCTGGACGCGCTTCTGGCGGTCACGCGCAAACAAGGAGAAACATTATGACCGATCTCAAAGGCCCCCGCGACGCGCGCTGGTATCTGTCGCTGATGTCGCCCAACACCAAGGGTCCGCAATTTGCCTGGCTGGACCCGACGTCGATCTACATCAACTCGGCCGCGTTTACGGACCTGCTTGATGATCTATGCGCCGAACTCGACGCGGACGAGATCGACGTGGTGGCCGGTCTTGATGCGATGGGCTTTGTGCTGGGGGCTGCGCTTGGTGCGCGGCTTGGGCGTGGATTCCTGCCGATCCGCAAGTCCGGCAAGCTGTGCGTGGACACCGACAAGGTCAGCTACGGCAATTATTCCGGACGCACGCAGGATATGGAAATGCGCACCCCGGCCTTTGCCAAGGGCACGCGCGTGCTTCTGGCCGATCAATGGGTCGAAACCGGCGGCACCATGGACGGCGCGGTCCGTCTGGTGGAGCGCCAAGGCGGCAAGGTCGCCGGTATGGTCGCCGTTACTATGGAAGAGAACCCGGCCACCGACGCCTATCGCGCCAAATACAAGGTGGTCACCGCGGTGCAGCAGAACACGCCGTGGCAGGTCGAGTGCAATGCGCAGCGCCTGTCGAGCTTTGACACCTATCGGCCCGATCGCACCTTCCCCAACGCGGGCCGCACCCCAAGCCCGGAGCCCGTGAACGGCTAAGCGCGGTGTGTTGACCTGCGTCAGGGCTGCGCACACACTGCGCCAGCCCTGACGAACGCGGTGCTGGCTTGGCGATATGACGACCCGAGACCCGAATATCATGGACCGCGCCGTCATCCCCGAAGGCGCGTTCTCAAGCACGATCGAAACGCCGCATCCGACCCGGTGGTTCGGCTTTCTTCTGGTGCCGGATTTCACCTTGCTGGCGTTCAGCTCGGCGCTTGATCCGTTGCGGATCTCCAACCAGCTGGCGCAGCGCCCGCTCTATGGATGGCACGTCGTGTCGGAAGACGGCGGGCCCGTCGCATCGTCTTCGGGCCTGCCGATGGGGGTGCATGGCACGTTGGAGGAGCTGTCCGATGATCTGCCGCTGTTCGTGTGCTCGGGGAACAACTGGCAGGGCAGCACAAGCCCCAAGGCGGTTGCGAAAATCCGCAAACGGGCGCGGTTCGGCGCGCAGCATGGCGGCATCTGCACCGGCGCGGGGACATTGGCGCGTGCGGGCCTTCTGGCGGGCAAGCGGTTCACCCTGCATTGGGAAAACCAGCCCGGGTTCACCGAGAGCTTTCCCGATCTTGTGCCGACCCAGAACCGGTTCGAAGAAGATGGGGCCATGCTGACATGCGGCGGTGGATCTGCGGCGGCCGAAATGATGCTTGACCAGATCGAAAAGGATTACGGCCGGGGCTTTGCGGTTCTGGTTGCTGACATGTGCCTGAACGATCCGGATCCGGGCGGAAACCGTCCGCAACGCTCGTCGCTTGCAACCGCGCTCGCCACACGCAACCCCAAGCTGGTCGGTGTTGTGCAGCAGATGTACCGCAACATCGAAGAGCCGTTGTTGATGGAGGACCTGGCCCGGCAGGCGGGCGTATCGCGGCGCCAGTTGGAGCGTCATTTCCGGACGTTTCTTGGCGAGTCCCCTGCCAAGACCTACACCAAGATCCGCCTGGACCGGGGCCGGTCGCTTCTTGTAGAGACCGACATGCGCGTCAGCGAAATCGCCGCCGCCACCGGGTTCAGTTCCACGCAGGTTTTTTCGCGGCTCTACAAGGAGCGTTTCGGCCAGACGCCCTATGGCATGCGCAAGAGAAGCGCCGCCGCCAAAGGGGGGCGACCGACCGAAACAGCGGTCGACCCCGGTTGCGATCAGCCGACCACGTTGAACTCGGGTCCGTAGGGGTAACCGGTGATGTTCTCGTTGCCGTCTTCGGTGATGATCAGGATGTCATGCTCGCGATATCCGCCGGCGCCGGGTTGGCCTTCGGGGATGGTAAGCATCGGCTCCATCGAGATCACCATGCCGGGCTCCAGCACCGTGTCGATATCTTCGCGCAGCTCAAGGCCCGCCTCGCGTCCGTAGTAATGCGACAGCACGCCGAAGGAATGGCCGTAGCCGAAGCTGCGGTATTGCAGCAGGTCCCGCTCCGCGAAGAAGTCATTGATCTTGCGGGTGATCTCCGCGCAAGACGCGCCGGGCTGCAACAGGCTGATGCCAAGTTCATGGGCGCCGACGTTGGCCTCCCAGATCTTGAGGGATGGCGCGTCGACTTCTTCGACGCACAGTTCGATTCCAGCTTCAATGACAACCTGTTTCAAGCGTTCCAATTTGTCACCAATGTCTCCCGAAACCGATACAAATTCAGCAAGCTGTTCGCCTTCGGTCTGCAAGACATCGAAAACGTGAACTACTCGAAAACCCATCATTTCTTTATGCTTTTCATCGCCGCCATCAGGTTTGCGAGTTGCGTTGCCATCAGGCTTTTTCTTTTTGAATGGCATCGGTGCAAAAATCGCGATTCCTTTTTCGCCTTTCTTCA
>CAZPJO010000014.1:6727-19204 GCA_964586895.1 uncultured Roseicyclus sp. | reverse complement strand
TGCCGGCACCATCCAACCCGTTGTAAACAATAGCACCCGAAGGCCGCGCCGCATTGTCGAGCAACCCTTTCGCCCATCGCGCCGCCGCGTTATGCACGTCAATCGCCGTCGCCGCCGCCTGGATCGGTGCCAGGCCATGGTGATCATCTTGCGGGTGGAAATTTCGGATGTGGCAAATCAATTCGGCCGGAAAGCGGTGCTTGCGGCTCCCGACCGTGTAATCATACGCCTTCGGCCAGCCATCCGCACCGGGGATGAGGCTCATCCGTTCCGACCGCAACACATGCAGCTCTGCGGGATACCCCACGTCGGGCTGCACCGCTTCCACATAGGCATTGCCCGACAGCATCAGCTGCGAAAACGCCGCCTCAAGCAGGTCCGCGCGTGTCTGTCCGCCATTGGGCCGCGACAACAGCATCAGCGCCGGATGCGTATCATAGCGCCGCTCGGCATCCTTGCAGATCACCGGCAACGCCGCCGCCGCCTCTGCGATCACCTTCACCGCCCGGTAGCCGACCGGATTGCCCAGAAAACCGTTCTTCGTCAGTGATCCCGCATCGCGCGGGCTCCACACCACACGCCCCGAGGACGCGCCCCAAACCGCCACTTTCGCGCTGGCAGAGGCTTTGACCTCGGGCACCTCTACCGGTGATTTCTTCAAGAAATCCAAAACCATATGAGCCTCTCCTTAAAGCACACGACTGTAGATCCGGCTGGCCGGACCATGGGGCAAGTGCCCAGATTTCAAAGGTTGCGAATACCGGGGTTCAGGCGCTGCTTCGCAGGCGCGATCATCCCCTCATGCAGCGCCCAGACCAACGCATCCACACGGTCCGGAGAGCCTTGGCCCTCGAACCCCGTCAACGCCATCTTGCACATCTCGTCTTCCAACTCCGACAACACCCCCAGGTGGCGAATGCGCCCCTGTTCATACAGGGCTGCCACCGGCTCGGCCCGCGCGACCTTGCCGACCGACGCCCGCACCTCGCGGAAATTCAACGTCGGATCCACCAACCGGACCGTGTCCGTCACCAATTGGCCGCCCTGGTTCACCTCGCCCACCATCCGGCTCGCGCCATGGCGGTGGTAGGCCGCGACCGCGACCTCGGCCCATTGCTGCGGCGACACGCCCTGGACCGAACAATCCTCGATCACGATGGCTTCCCAGCGGTTCGGATCACCGGCCTCGACGATCCCAACCACAACGATCCCGCAGGCATCGGACCCCTTGTGGCCCGTCACAGGCGGATCGACCGCAACGATCACCCGCATCCGGTCGGGCAACTCATGCACACGCTGCGCGTCAATCCCGGGCCGCGTCCACAACGCGTTCTCGACATCGTCAAGCAGCACACCGTCCAATTCCTGCCGCCCAAGCCGTTGATCGCCGTAGCGCGCCCGCACCTCCGTCAGGAACGAATCCGCCAGATACGCGCGATTGGCCTCTGTCGGTGCATGGGTGTGCGCGACATCCTCGCGCGCCAGCAACTCCTTCAAAACACTCACATTCCGCGGCGTCGTCGTCACGATCTGCTGCGGGTGTTTCCCCAACCGCAGACCGAATTGCAGCATGTCCCACGTGTCTTGCGCCTTGGGCCATTTCGCCAGCTCATCCGACCACGCCAGATCAAACTGCGGGCCGCGAAGCGCCTCGGGATCATGCGCCGAATACACCCGCGCCTCCGCGCCATTGGGCCAGACGAGCATCCGCTCGCCCGACACCCAACGCGGCACCCGATCGGGCGGAGAGCAGGCAATCAACCCGCTCTCCCCCTTCACCATAACCGCCAGCGCCTGGTCATAGGTTTCCCCAACCAGCGCCACGCGCCGGGCCCGGCCGGGGGCTTCGGGCGTGTCGCCCTCCACCATCGACCGGACCCATTCGGCACCTGCGCGGGTCTTGCCCGCGCCCCGTCCGCCCATGACGACCCAGGTCGTCCAATCCCCTTCGGGCGGCAATTGGTGCGGCAATGCCCAGAACTCGAAAAGCCAGGGCAGCGCCGCAAGCGCGTTGTCACTCAGACTTTCCAGAAACGCCTGCTCCCGCTCCGGCGTCGCGGAGGCAAGCAAGCCGGAGGCCAATCTCAGATCGGGCGTCTCCAAGGTCGAGTTGGCCCGCGCCGCCTGCGCCGAACCGTTTGCATCCTGCTTCATGGGCCTTCTCCCGCATGTTCATCGCCAACAAATACGCGCCGTTCATCTGCCGAACGGCCTTGCTGACTTCATCGTCCCCAATCGACGGCTCGGCCTTCAGCTTCTTGCAGCTCTCCCGCAGGGCCTCGACGGCTGTGTCGAATGCATCCTGCGCCTGTGCCACAAACAGCTCAGCCCGATCCGTTTCCGGAGTCTGTGTTTCAGTCGAATGTTCCATAGTGTTTTCCCCGTGTCCTCGAACGTCTCTCGGGCACGAGCAGCATGCAGGCGGTTATTCCTGTCCCGACGGCGTCTTGCGACACCGGCTCACACGGCACAAAAAAACGACCTCGGAGGGGGTGCCTCCGGGCCGTTGACCCACATATTCCAGCTTGCCTATAGAGGTGCCATGGAGCGCTCGATGGGTCAAGATGTTTTGTCTTTTCAAACGGTTAACGGGACCACCGCGCGCTAAGGGATTATTAACCGGACACAAGGTTCGTCCAGAAAATCAAGGGCCTCGCATAGATCGCCTGAACGCGATCCGCCCCTCTTTGTTCCCAAAATATGCAAATCCGACACCGGCCACCCGGCGGTGCCCCTCACATCAAAAGTGCCCGAATACACGACCCCACTGGTCAAATCCGCAGGCTACCGGCCTCGGGCCACGCCCTGCCTCATCAATTTCCGTCGTTGCGCTCCGCTTCGATCTCGCGCCAGCGCGCGACATTGCGGTTGTGCTCGTCCAGCGTCACCGCAAAGGCATGGCCGCCCGTGCCATCCGCCACGAAGAAATTGTAGTCGCTGCTATCGGGGTGAAGCGCCGCATTGATCGCATCCGCCCCGGGGTTCGCAATCGGCGTCGGCGGCAGGCCATCGATCACATAGGTGTTCCACGGTGTCTCCCCGCGCAGCTCCGATTGCCGCAAACCCCGCCCCAGAATGCCGCGCCCATTGGTGACGCCGTAGATCACCGTCGGGTCCGTCTGAAGCCGCATGCCGACGTTCAAACGGTTGGTAAAGACCGAAGCCACCAGCCCCCGCTCGTCCGGCACGCTCGTCTCTTTCTCGATGATCGAGGCCAGGATCAACGCCTCTTCCGGCGAGTTGAGCGGCAAGCCCTCGGCCCGATTCTCCCACGCCTCGGCAAGGATCTGTTCCTGCGCCGTCCGCATCTCCGCGATCAACTCAAGCCGGTCTTCGCCACGGCTGACCTCGATCGTGGCCGGTGCCAACATGCCTTCGGCCGGAATGTCCGGCACCTCACCGCTCAGGAAATCTGCCGCCAAAAGCCCCTGCACCACCTGCCAGCTTGTCAGCCCCTCGGGAATCACAAGTCGATAGATCATCGGCACCTCCGCCGCGATCAACTCCGCATAAGCCTCCGGAATGCCTTCCTCATAGGCAAAGCGCACGATCTCCTCGACGTCGCCCGTGCCCGGCACCCGCTCGCTCAGGCGCAATTCGCCGGTGCCCGAGTTTCGCAACACATAGGTCGCGCGATAGCGGAACGACGACGGCCCTCCGGCGGTGACGATATCAAGCACTTCTTCCATCGTGGACGAGGCCGGGATTTCATAATTGCCGAACCGCAGGTCGCCCGACCGATCCGCCGCGCGCACGCCGACCCGGAAGATCGCCGCAGACCGGATCACACCGGCCTCTTCCAACCGCTCGGACACGCGGCGCAGCGTATCGCCCTGCTCCACCTCAAAGAACGCAGCCGTCTCAAGCGGCCCGGTCGCATCCCATTGGCTGCGCCCCCACCCAAGCGCCGCCGCCGCCGCGATCAACGCGACAATCAGAAAGGAAATGCCGTTGGCGGCGATGTGTTTCCACATGGGCTTTTACTCCACCTCACCCATGATCAGGCAGGCATTGGTGCCGCCAAACCCGAAGGAATTGGATTGCACGATCTTGATCTCGCCTTCCTGCTTGGCATTGGCGCAAAGGTTAATCGCCGTCTCAGCCGCCGGATTATCGAGGTTGATCGTCGGCGGCGCCACGTTGTCACGGATCGCAAGGATCGAGAAAATCGCCTCGATCGCGCCAGCCGCCCCCAACAAATGCCCCGTCATCGATTTGGTCGACGACATCCGCAGGTTTTTCGCGTGATCGCCCATCAGGCGCTCCACGGCGCCCAATTCGATGGTGTCCGCCATGGTCGAGGTGCCATGCGCGTTCACATAATCGATGTCCGATGGCTGCAACCCCGCCCTCTTCAACGCCGCGCGCATCGCCCGTTCCGCGCCTTCGTGGTCCGGCGGCGGTGCGGTGATGTGATGCGCATCCCCCGACAGGCCATAGCCCAGAATTTCGGCGTAAATCTTAGCGCCACGCGCTTTGGCATGTTCGTATTCTTCCAACACGACCATACCCGCACCTTCGCCCATCACGAACCCGTCGCTGTCGGCGTCCCACGGACGCGACGCCGCCGCCGGGTCATCGGCGCGCTTGGTGGAAAGCGCCTTGCATGCATTGAACCCTGCGATCCCGATGGCGCAGATCGGGCTTTCCGCCCCGCCCGCAATCATCACATCCGCATCGTCCAACGCGATCAACCGCGCCGCATCCCCAATCGCATGCGCCCCCGTCGAACAGGCCGTAACCACCGAATGGTTCGGCCCCTTGAACCCGTAACGGATCGAAACCTGCCCCGAGATCAGGTTGATCAACGCGCCCGGCACAAAGAACGGTGACACCCGCCTCGGGCCCCGCTCTTTCAACACAATCGACGTATCCGCGATGGACGACAGCCCCCCGATCCCCGCGCCGATCAAACACCCCGTGCGCTCAAGGCTCTCGGTCTCTTCCGGGGTCCAGCCCGCATCGGCAATCGCCTGATCCGCCGCCGCAACACCGTAAAGGATGAAATCATCGACCTTGCGCTGCTCTTTGGGCTCCATCCAATCGTCGGCATTGAACGTGCCGTCGGACCCGTCCCCATGGGGGATTTCGCAGGCATAGGTCGTACCGAAGCCCTCGGGATCAAACCGCGTGATCGGCCCCGCCCCGGATTGCCCGGCCAGAATCCGGCTCCACGTCTGCTCGACACCGCATGCCAACGGCGTCACCAATCCCAAACCTGTCACAACCACTCGACGCATAGGCCTGCCCCCGCGATTTTCGTTGCGTCCCAATTACCTGAAAGCGCCGCCCGGGCGCAATCCCCGCCCAAAGGCACCGGCAATGCCCCGCCATGCGGGACGGAGGGAGGGGCGAGGCCGCAAGGCCAGCGTCTGCCCCGTCAAAACGAAAAAGCGGCGGCCGGATCATTCCGCACCGCCGCCAATTCCAGTCCGGAAAGACCTTACTGGGCTTCTTTGATGAACTTCACCGCGTCGCCGAAGGTCTGGATCGTTTCCGCCGCATCATCGGGGATCTCGATGCCGAACTCTTCTTCGAACGCCATGACCAACTCGACCGTGTCGAGCGAATCCGCACCCAGATCATCGATGAACGAGGCGGCTTCGGTCACCTTGTCTTCTTCAACGCTCAGGTGCTCAACAACGATCTTTTTCACGCGGTCTGCGATGTCGCTCATTTTCAGGTCCTCATGGTCTCTCAGGGTAAACCCCAGATCGGGGCGCCCTTGTTTCAGTGTAGCCGCTCCGGCCGCTCAACGTGCCAAAAAACGCACCTCCACGGTGCTCAGGCCCGGCCGGTGGAACACGCCCCCCAGCCATTCTCGCGCCGCCTATAGCATATGTCTCGCCCATGTCCATGCCTTGCGCGCCGCTTTGTGACGCTACGCAAACCGCGTTACAGCATCGCCATACCACCGTTCACATGCAACGTGGTCCCCGTCAGGTAACCCGCATCATTGCTTGCCAAAAACGCGGTCGCCGCCGCGATTTCGTCGGGCGTGCCCATCCGACCCGCCGGGATCTGCGCCAGGATCTTGCCCTTCTGATCATCGCTCAGCTTCTCGGTCATCGCCGTCTCGATGAACCCCGGTGCCACGCAGTTCACCGTGATCCCCCGGCTCGCCACCTCGTAGGCCAGCGATTTCGACATCCCCACCATGCCCGCCTTGGAGGCCGCGTAATTTCCCTGGCCCGGGTTGCCCGTCGCACCGACCACGCTTGATATATTCACGATCCGTCCCCAGCGCGCCTTCATCATCCCGCGCAACGCCCCCCGGCACAGCCGCATCGTCGAGGTCAGGTTCACATCCAGAACACTCTGCCATTCCTCGTCCGACATCCGCATAAACAGATTGTCGCGCGTGATGCCCGCATTGTTGACCAGGATATCCAACGACCCCATCGCCGCCAAGGCCTCTTTCGGCAACGCCTCGACCGCCTCCGCATCGCTCAGGTTACAAGGCAACACATGCGCCCTCTCGCCCAACTCGGCGGCCAGTGCCTCCAACGGCTCCACCCGCGTCCCCGACAGGCCAACCGTCGCACCCGCCCCGTGCAACGCCCGCGCGATTGCCGCGCCGATGCCCCCCGATGCGCCCGTCACCAGCGCTGCTTTGCCCGTAAGATTGCTCATATCACTTCCCTTCCCTTGTCACCGCCATAGATCCGTGCCGGTTCTATCCCTTGATCCCAGCCGCTACCGCGCGCACCTCTTCGGGCTTGCCCACGGGGGCCGTCACCGCCCCGCGCTCGATCCGCTTGATCATGCCCGACAGGGCCTTGCCGGCCCCGATCTCGTAGAATTCCGTCGCGCCTTCGCCGACCATCCACGTCACGCTCTCGCGCCACCGCACGCGACCCGTGACCTGATCCACAAGGTGGTTTCGGATCAACATCGCCGAGCTTTCGGCCCGCGCGATCACATTGCCCACCAATGGCGTGACCGGCGCCGACAGGTCCACATGGCTCAAGGCCTCCGCCATCGCATCGGCTGCGGGTTGCATCAACGCGCAGTGAAACGGCGCCGACACCGGCAGAAGCAACGCCCGCTTCGCGCCGCGCGCCTTGGCGATCTCCGCCGCGCGTTCAACTGCTGCCTTGTGGCCCGACAGGACAACCTGCGCCGGGTCGTTGTCGTTGGCCGCCTCGCACACCTCGCCCTGCGCGGCCTCTGCGGCCACGGATTCCACCGTCTCGAAATCCAGTCCCAGGATCGCGGCCATCGCACCGTCCCCGGCAGGCACGGCTGCCTGCATCGCCTCGCCGCGCAGCCGCAACAGGCGCGCCGTATCGGCCAGGCTCAACGCGCCCGCCGCACACAACGCCGAATATTCCCCAAGCGAATGACCGGCCACGAAATCCGCATCCGTCACCGCGACGCCTTCCGCTTTCAACGCCGCCATCGCCGCCAGCGACGTCGCCATCAGCGCGGGTTGCGCGTTGCGGGTCAGGGTCAGTGTTTCGATCTCCCCCTCCCAGATCAGGGACGAGAGCTTTTCGCCCAAGGCCGCGTCCACCTCGTCGAACACGGCGCGCGCCTCCGGGTAGGCCTCGGCCAAGTCACGTCCCATGCCGATGGTCTGGGCCCCCTGGCCGGGAAAAACGAATGCGCGGGTCATGTCTGGCGCTCCTGCTGGTCTTTTATCGTTGCAGGACGGGCTACAACACGCGCGCCGCCCGCGCAACGAAAGACGGCGCCCCCCATCAGGGGACGCCGTCGACATTCAACAAGATGACCATGACTGCGTCAGTTAAATCCGCGTAGACGCAATCGCGACGTACAGCTGCCAGGGCTATAGCCGCCGATCCAGACATCGACGCGCCCGTTGAGGTTTGCCGTATCGCTAAGATCCAACGCAGACCGGGTGTGGCTTGGCCAATTGGAATCGTCGTTAAAGTGGAACGTTCCCGACGCATCGCGGATCAGCAACGTGGTGTCGCAGGTCGTGGCCGAGATCTCGAACAAGACACTGGCGTAATTTTCCATGTCGCTCAGGTACATGGAGTACGTCGGGTTCGCATCGAAATACCCGCGGTTGTTTGGCATCCCGCTACAGCCGCGCAGGTCGGTAAATCCACTATGCGCCGTCACGCCGCTCGCGCCGCCACCGGCAATGTTCGCCCCGGTCAAAACCGCGGGCTGACCGTTGAAATCGGAGCTCGGACAACCGGCCACCTGGCCCGATGCGGGCGGCGGGAACGGATCGTTGTTGCCACCGGTATTCGGGTCATTGGGATCAGGATCGGGATCCGGCGTCGGATCAGGATCCGGATCGGGCGTCGGATCGGGGTCCGGCGTTGGATCGGGATCAGGTGTGGGATCGGGATCAGGATCGGGCGTAGGGTCCGGATCGGGATCGGGCGCGCCACCGCCGGGCGTGCCACCACCCGTCGTGCCACCGCCGGTCGTGCCGCCACCGGTTGAGCCGCCCCCAGTGGAGCCGCCTCCACCACTCGTGCCGCCGCCGCCCGTGCCACAGGTGTTCGCGCCATTGCAATCCTCACCGGCTTCCGTATCGGGAAGCACAGCCAGCTCATTGTCCCAGGCAGTCTCGAACATCCCGCCCTGCATTTCGCCGCGAATGGCCGATGAATGCTCCGACAAATCGTTGTTGGTGGTCTCGACCAGCCATACGCCCACCCCGACCAGCGCTGCCATCACGACCACGTAGTCGACCGTAACGGCGCCTTTATCTTTCGTCCAAAACGGGTGGAACACCTCGGGCCTCCAATCCTATCAACAAGGGCCACATCCTGCGGCCTTACACACACTGCCGCCCTCGGGGACGGAGTTTTTCAAACGCTTTTCTTTCAGGACTTCATGGTGGAATTGGGGCGGAATCGGGAAAACCGGGTGTCGGATCGGGCCGGTTTCGAAACAATCCCGCTGCCAGGCGCAAATACGCCCCGCTCCGCGCACCTGCGACCGGGCTGGACACCGTGCCTCCGCCCGCCTATACGCGCCCATCGCCTCGTCGTGACCAAGTAGAACGGCGTGATCCCTCGTGGCCGGGGGCGAGGCGACAGATGCCCGGCCTTTGAAATGCGCCCCGAAACCCGAACTGGAGACCTCATGGCTCTTTACGAGCATGTGATGATTGCGCGTCAGGACCTGTCCAACACGCAGGCCGAAGCCCTCAACGAGCACTTCGGCACCATCCTCAAAGACAATGGCGGCACCGTGGTCGACACCGAATATTGGGGTGTCAAGACCATGGCCTACAAGATCAACAAGAACCGCAAGGGCCATTATTCCTACATCCGCACCGACGCCCCGTCAGGTGCCGTGCAGGAAATGGAACGCCTGATGCGCCTGCATGACGACGTTATGCGTGTGCTGACCATCAAGGTCGATGCCCATGACGAGGGCCCCTCGATCCAGATGCAGAAGCGCGATGAGCGCGACGGCCGCCGCGAGCGCCGCTGATTCTTAAGGAGTGACATGACAATGGCTTCAAAACCGTTTTTCCGCCGCCGCAAGACCGACCCGTTCGAGGGCGACAATGCGCCGAAAATCGACTACAAGGACACCCGCCTGCTTCAGCGATACGTCTCTGAGCGTGGCAAGATCGTCCCCTCCCGCATCACCGCCGTAGGCGCCAAGAACCAACGCAAGCTCGCCAAGGCGATCAAACGCGCGCGGTTCCTTGCCCTGCTGCCCTACGCCGTCAAGTAAGGAGACGCTGACAATGGACGTTATCCTGCTGGAACGTGTGGCCAAGCTGGGTCAGATGGGCGAAGTGGTCTCCGTCAAGGAAGGCTACGCGCGCAACTACCTCTTGCCGCAGAAAAAGGCGCTGCGCGCCAATGAAACCAACCTGGCCACCTTCGAAAACCAGAAAGCGCAACTCGAAGCGCGCAATCTGGAAACGAAATCCGAGGCCGAAAGCCTGGGCGGAAAGCTCGATGGACAGCAGTTCATCGTGATCCGCTCCGCCTCCGACAGCGGCTCGCTCTACGGCTCCGTCACCACCCGTGACGCTGCCGACGCCGCCACTGAAGAAGGCTTCTCGGTCGACCGCAAGCAGGTCGCCCTGATCGCTCCGATCAAGGACCTGGGCCTGCACGATGTGGCCGTGAAACTGCACCCCGAGGTGGAAGTCACGATCCAACTCAACGTCGCGCGCTCGCCCGAAGAGGCTGAGTTGCAGGCGTCGGGCAAGTCGATCCAGGAACTGGCCGCCGAAGAAGAGGCGCAAGCCGAATTCGAGATCGCCGAACTCTTCGACGATATCGGCGCAGCTCAGCTCGACGACCTCGAAGGCGACGATGCCCCTGCCGCGGCTGACGACGCCCCCGCCGAGGACACGCCCGAGGAGGACTAACCCCTCCTCGAGCCTGACGGCTCTCCTCGCAGATCACACACCAAAGGCCGCTCCAGATCGGGGCGGCCTTTTTCGTGGGTCCGGGTCAGGGATGCGGGCAATGCTACGCTAAATTGATCGAGGGAGTGATGAGGCGTGACCCTGAGCGGCCAAAGCAGACCTCTGTCCCGTCTTCTCGATAAACCGCCGCGGCTTACCAAAGCTGCCGATTGCCGCAGGTGTCCCGGTCAACTGCGACATGTGTCCACTGTGCGGACGGGGCGCGCATTGCCCCCATCCGCGACCAAATTTCCGACTACACAATGTTGTTTTCAGGATTGACGCCAAGCGGACGAACGGCAGATGTGTAACACCTGCAGCGTGCAGGACATTGTGCGGGCCTTCCGTCGACGACTGCCCGTCAAACAATAGCGCAATCACCCAAGACGGGACGTGTGAACATCTCAGCTCGAACCATAGCGATTGGCCTTTGCGCCGCTGCTGTCGCCCTCGGTGGTGTGGCCTTTGTGGCGCTTCGGTCTGATACAGACGCAGGGGTTGGCCCCCATGAAATCCTGGGGTTCGATCCGTTGACGGCCGATCAGGTCTCGGACCAATTCTATCTGGTCGCGCCCGAATTGCTGACAGCCGTCTACCAGGCGTTCAACGAAACCGAAGAGACCGCGATTTATGACAGCCTCGCGCGGGTTGCCGCAGGCGATGCGCTGGAAACACTGTACCTTGAACGCGTCGGCGCGATGGTCGGCGGCGGGCTTGATCCGTCCGAGGAAGCCGATCAGGAAATCCACACGATGGAGATGATCCGCCTGCAAAACCAGCGCGATGACACGGTGTTCACCTGGAACGCAAGGTGGCGGGTGGTTGGCACCGTCGGGCATGCGACGCATTTGCATGTGCGTGGCAATATCTACGCCGCCGTGCTGCGCCTTGAGCCTGTGGACGGGGGATGGCGGTTTACCGATTTTGAGCTGACCGATGTGGACCGCACGGAGGCCGGAGAATTCGTGCCGGCGGATGAAACCGAATGATTGAAATCCGCGATCTTGCCTTTGCCTATCCATCCGGCGAATTCCGGCTTGAGGTGCCTGAACTGGACCTTGCCGCCGGGGAACGGGTGGCCGTGGTCGGCCCGAGCGGGACGGGCAAGACAACGCTGTTGAACCTGATCGCCGGGATCACCGTGCCGCAGTCGGGTAGCGTGACGATCAACGGCACCATGGTGGGCGGCCTGTCCGATGCGCAACGCCGGACCTTTCGCGCCAAGGAGATTGGGTTTGTTTTCCAGGATTTTGCCCTGCTTGATTATCTGACGGCGCACGAAAACATCCTTTATCCCTACCGGATCGCCGCCGGGGCGCCGTTGGACGCAGAGGCGCGCGCGCGCGCCGAGCGGTTGGCAGGATCGTGCGGGTTGGAGGGCAAGCTGCATCGCCGCCCCGGAAACCTGAGCCAAGGCGAACAGCAACGTGTCGCGCTCTGCCGGGCGCTTGTGCGCGAGCCGAAACTGATCCTGGCCGATGAGGCGACGGGAAACCTCGACCCTGAAAACAAGGCCGCGATCCTCGACCTGATGTTTTCGCGCACCCAAGAGGCCGGGGCCTCGCTTCTGGCCGTCACCCATGACCATGACTTGCTGCCGCGCTTTGACCGCGTGATCGATTTCGCCGCGTTTCGAAAGGGGGCAGGCCCATGAATGCGCTCTACCTCGCCCTGTCGTATCTGCGGTTTCATTGGCTGCGCTCGGTCATTCTGGTGCTGGTCGCGGCCCTGATCATGGCCGTGCCACTCGTGAGCCAGACGCTTCTCGATGGCGCACGCAGCACGCTGACCGACCGCGCCGAAGCGACGCCGCTGGTGTTGGGAAGCCGGGGCAGCGAACTCGATCTGGTGATGAACACCCTCTATTTCTCGGATGACAGCGGCGAGGCCATCACCATGGCCGCCACGGAAGAGATCTGGGACGCCGCCCTTGGCATTCCCATCCCGATCAGCACCGCGTTCGAGACCAATGATGCAAGGATCGTGGGGACCACCCTGGATTACTTCGACTTCCGCGGGCTTGAGATCGCGGACGGACGCCAACTGGCGCTGTTGGGCGAGGCGATGATCGGGGCCGAAGTGGCCGAGCGTCTTGGCCTGGGCGCCGGGGACAC
>CAZPJO010000014.1:0-6717 GCA_964586895.1 uncultured Roseicyclus sp. | reverse complement strand
CCATCGTGTCGTCGCCGCAAAGCCTGTTCGACCTCGACGGGGTCTATCCGCTGGAACTCAACATCGTGGGCGTTCTGGCCGCAACCGGAACCGCCGATGACGAAGCGGTTTTCGTCGACATTGCAACGACTTGGGTGATTGCAGGGATCGGCCATGGCCATGACGGCGTCTTTGCACCGGACGCCGACACAACCGATATCGTGGCGAATGCGGCGATCGTTGAATTCAACCGCATCACCGAGGAAAATATCGACAGCTTCCACTTCCACGGCGACCCGAACACTTACCCCGTCACTGGTGTGATCGTGGTGCCCGACGACGCGCGGGCGGGCACGATCTTGCGCGGGCGCTACCTCGATGGAACCAACCCGTTGCAGATCGTGGTGCCCTCGGATGTGGTGGGCCGCCTTGTCGAACGCATCTTCCGCATCAAGGCGCTGCTGGATGCGGTCACGATCATTGTGGGCGTCGCCGCCGTGGCCGCCATCGGCCTGGCCCTGTTCCTCAGCTACCGTTTGCGCGCCCGCGAAATGCAGACCGCGTTCAAGATCGGCGCGCGGCGCAGCATGGTTCTGCGGCTTCTGCTGTCTGAAACGCTTGTTCTTTTGATCACCGCCGGGCTGATTTCCTACGCCATTGTGATTGCAGTGCAAACTCAAGGCGCTACGATCATCACATGGCTTTTGGCAGCATAATAACCAACCGGGAGACCTTTGACGTGAAACACGCATTCACTGCAACAATTCTTTCCGCCGCCGTGGTAACCGGCAGCGCGGCCTTTGCTCATTACGGAATGATCATCCCATCCGATCCGATGCTCAGCCAGGAAGATGGCCGTTCCATCACCCTCGACGTGTCGTTCTCGCACCCGTTCGAACTGGCCGGCATGGAGCTGGTGACCCCGGTCTCCTTCTCGGTGACCCATGACGGTGAAACAACCGATCTTCTGGGCGATCTGCAATCCGCCACGCTTATGGAGGCCGCGGGCTTCACGCTTGAGCAAGGTCTTGATCGGCCGGGTGTCTACGTCTTCGCGATGGAGCCGCAGCCCTATTGGGAACCCGCCGAGGACAGCTTCATCGTGCATTACACCAAGACCTATGTCAGCGCGTTCGGCGATGACGAAGGCTGGGATACGATGCTTGGCCTGCGCACGGAGATTGAACCGCTGACCCGCCCATTCGGCATCTGGGCAGGCAATGTGTTCGAGGGCCGCGTTCTGCTGGAAGGGGAGCCCGTCCCCTTTGCCGAGGTCGAAGTCGAGTATTTCAACGAAGATCTCGACGCCACCGCGCCGTCCGACCTGATGATCACGCAAACCATCGTGGCCGACGCCGATGGTGTCTTCAGCTATGTCACACCCGACGCGGGCTGGTGGGGTTTTGCCGCGCTGAACACGGCGCCGGAAACCATGGCCCATGATGGCCAGGACCGCACCGTTGAACTCGGAGCCGTGATCTGGGTCCATTTCGAGGAATGGACCGGCGAATGAGGGCGGTCCTCGCCTGCCTTGCGGTGGTTGCCTCGGCAACTGTCGCATTGGCCCATCAGCTGAGCGTCTTCGCGTTTGTCGAAGAGGGTCAGGTGATCGTCGAAAGCAGGTTTTCCAACGGCAACGCCCCGCAAGTAGGCGAAGTCCGGGTGCTCGATGGAGAAAACCAGGTTCTCTTTGCGCTGGACCTGGCCGAGGATGGCACAGCCACCTTCCCACTCGATCCCGCCCATGCGGATACGGGCCTGCTGATCGAGGTTACGACCGGCGGCGGGCATGACAATTACTGGATCCTAACCCCTGATGACATCGCTCAGGGAACCGGAGGGTGACATGATGAAAGACGCGCCTATGCACCGCCGCACGTTCACCACGCTGACGCTGGGTGCCGGTTTTTCCGCGCTTTGCACGCCAGCCTGGGCACAGGATCGGTTGCAGATTTCGGCCGTGAATTACCCTTTGGCCTATTTTGCCGAACGCCTTGCCGGTGACTTGGCGAATGTCTCGTTTCCGGTCCCTGCGGGCACCGATCCATCGTTCTGGCGCCCCTCCATAGCCGAGATTTCGGCCTTCCAGAATTCAGATATCATCCTGCTCAACGGCGCAGGTTTTGCCGATTGGACCGGGCGCGTCACCCTGCCCCGATCGCGGCTGGTCAACAGCTCTGCCGCGTTCGAGAGCGCCTATATCGCGACGGAGACCGTGACCCATTCCCATGGGGACGGCGGGGCGCATTCCCATACCGGCACAGCCAGCTATCTTTGGCTCGATTTCGCGCAAGCCGCGCAGCAAGCCGCCGCCATCTCCGCCGCCATTATTCGCCGCGCCCCCGGCAACGAAGATGCTGTGGCCGCCAATCTCGAAGCGCTGGTCAATGACTTGTTCGTGCTCGACGCTCAGGCGCGCGAAATCGGCGCCGCCTCCGCGGGGGCCACGGTGATCGCCTCCCACCCAAGATACCAATACTTCGCCCGTGCCTATGGGGTCGACATCCGCGCCTTGGAATGGGACCCGAACGAAGACCCGACCGAGGCGCAATGGCAAGAGCTTGAGGCCTTGGCCAATGATACCGAGGCCAGTGTGTTCTTTTGGGAAGCGCAACCGACCGACGCGTCGCTTGCACGCATGGGCCAGATCGGCCTGACAAGTGCCGTTGTCACACCGCTGGCCAACGCCCCCCAAAGCGGGGATTTCGTGTCGGTCATGGGCAACAACCTCGACCAAATCCGCGACGCCTTCGCCAATCCATCGTCAGGCTAGGGTCCGCTTTCACGGCTGCGAATTTCAGTTTCGCAGGTGTTAGGTGAAAGCGCTGAGTTCCGTCGACAAGCGCGCCAAGCAAACCTCGCAGCCAGCGCAGCGTGCTGGGGGCATGATCGATCAAATATCGTTACCCATGGCCAAAAACGGGCCTTCAAACAGGGCGCAGCTTACGTCGGCTTTGAGCCCAAGTGCCGATGCTGCATCGAGTGCGAACGCGGCTTCTGACGGGGTCTGACCCTTTTCATGTCTAGGGCCTATGCCTCGGCGCTGTCACGACCTCTAAAAGGTTCTGGCCGTGAATTGAACGCGTCTGGTTTGTAAGCGAAGTCCGGCATCAGTTCGTCCATCTCAAACATGGGCGACCCATCATCGTTTCGACCGATCTGCCCTTCGATAACGAGCATCGCGTAGCCATGTACCATACTCCAAAGCATCCACTCGGTCCGCCACGGGCTGCCCGGTGCATCGGCCTTGTCCCAATCAAGCCCATGGGCAATGCCGCGAAGAACGTCATAGCTCGCCCAGCCGGCCTGCTTGAGTTCTGGATCATCCGCATCACACAGCGTGCTTGAAAACATCAACTTGAACAATTCGGGGTGCTGCATCGCAAAGCGCACATATCCGTTGCAAGCGGCATCAAGCCGTGCCTTTCCCGGGGGCTGACCCTCGGCGTCTTTGCGCATCTCGGCGGCGTGGCGTTCATATCCGACGGTGGCAATTGCCGTCAGCAAGCCACGCAAACCATCGAAGTGGTTTTTGGGCGCGGTGTGGCTGACGCCGACACGTGTGGCGATGGACCGCAAGGACAGGGATTCGAGACCCTTTTCTTCGATCTCGGCCAACCCTGCCGCGATCAATGCCGCCTTTAGGTCTCCGTGGTGATAGTTTTTGTTATTCTTCGTCAAAAGCTTAGCATCCTCATATTTCCAGTGTAAATTTTTTCTCTGGACTTCGCAAGCCAGTGCGCTCCATAAATTACCATTGGAAATTTACAATGGAGATATTAATGACCCCTGAGATAGTCTTCTCTCATGTTGGCACCGCCGCCATTGTCGGATGGGTGCTGCTAATCCTTGGGCCGCGCCGGTTCGCCTGGCTCAACGCGATCCCACTTTGGATCATCCCCGCGGGGCTTTCGGCTGTTTACACCACGCTCGTCCTTAGCCGGTTTTCCGGCATCGGGGGCGGGTTCGATAGTCTGGCAAATGTTGCCATTCTGATGTCGAGCGACTGGGCGTTGCTGGCCGGATGGGTGCACTTCCTGGCTTTCGACCTTTTTGTCGGCGCTGTCATGGCGGCTCGTATGGACCGTGTCGGCGTTGGCCGGTTGGTCCAGGCTCCCATTCTTGGCGCGATCTTCATGCTCGGTCCACTTGGATTCGTGATTGCGGGCCTGACCGAACTTGGGTTGCGCACACGGTCCCTCCCCACCCAGCTTATGCAATTGAAAGGAACGTCTGATGTCTACGCTTGATACAAACCCAGCAACCATACGGCCTGCGCCGCCTTCACAATTCGTCACCCTTGCGATTGTGGCAGTAGTCCTGGGTGCGCTGAGCCTTCTATGGAGTACCGTAGACCCGCGTCTGATCGAAGCTGTTCCGGTCTGGATGAAGCCTATGAAGTTCGCGTTGAGTTTTGCGGTTCTGTTCGCAACGATTGCATTGGTCGAAACGCGCCTATCCGAACCGGTTCGCACCGGATGGACCCTGCGTTTAACCGGCTGGGTCATGGCGGCGGCGTTCCTTTCGGAAATGGCCTACATGATGTATCAAGGTGGTCGCGCTGAAGCATCGCATTTCAACCTATCGACGCCCTTCAACGAATTTATGTACTCCGTCGTCATGGCGGCAGGCGCGGTCGCCTTGGTCCTCGGGGTTGCCGTGATCGGCTGGCTTGTGAAGCGTGACAACGACGCCGATTTGTCGCCTGCAATGCGCGAGGCCGTTTGGCTTGGTTTCCTTCTGACGTTCGTTTTGACGATGATCGTCGCGGGATACATGAGTGCGGGCAGCACCCGGTTCGTTGGCATCCATCCCGAAGGTGCGCCAACTCTGCCGCTGGTCGGATGGTCCGGCGTCACGGGCGACCTGCGCCCGGCGCATTTCGCGTCCCTACACGCGATGCAGGCACTGCCATTGCTTGCGATCTCACTTGGTCGTGTGGAGCAAGGCGGAACCGTCCGAACAATTCGCCTTGCCGGGGCAGGCTATGCAATCCTGACCCTTGCGGTCTTCGCGCAAGCTCTGATGGGTTTCCCTCTTGTTCCCATTGGATAGAGCGGCAACAGGATGCACGTCCAATGTTTGCGATCATCTGAACGCAATCATTGGCGCAGCCGCAGCGAACGTGTGCTTTGTCCCGCAAAGCAGACGTTGACACAGCCCGCCGCAAACACCCGCTCTCCGCCCGGCCCACCTCAAAACATAGTTACCCAAACCTAAACATTTTTCGTTTTCCGTTCCATATCAGCGCCCTGACCCCCGGTAGCACGCGTGCTACCACGCGGCCCCGCCTCTCCCCATGGCGCGCACGCACCCTATATATTCCCGCAATGCTCCCTGCCACGAGGCCCCCATGCTCCGCGCCCTGCCCTTCCTGCTGCTCGCCAGCCCCGCCATAGCCCAGACCCCGGTCGATGACGGCACCCCCAACCTGCCCGACACAATCCCCGCCTTCGCCGAGCAGACCGACGCCCCCGAAATCACCTCGGGCCTGCGCCTCGAAAACGAGGTCGTCACCGACACCCTCGCCCGCCCCTGGGCCGTTTCGGTTCTGCCGGCAGGTGCGGGCTATATCGTCACCGAACGCGGCGGCGCCTTGCGCCATGTGACCCGCGACGGTTCAGTTGGCCCTGAGATCAGCGGCCTGCCCGCCGTCCGTGCGCTGCAACAAGGCGGATTGCTGGACGTGGCCCTCGCGCCCGATTTCGCGCAAAGCCGCACGCTCTACCTCACCTATTCCGCGCGCGACGGGGTCGCAGCCTCAGCCACCGCTCTGGCCAGCGCCGTGCTGTCCGACGATCACAGCGCGCTGAGCAACGTCACCGAGCTTTGGCGGCAGACGCCGTCCTCCATCGTGCCCGCGCATTTCGGCAGCCGTGTGATCGTGACCCCGGATGGCACGCTTTTGGTGACCACGGGCGACCGGTTCACGCCGGAAAACCGCCAATTGGCGCAGAACCCGGTTCGCGCGACCTATGGCGTCACGATCCGGATCACCCCCGATGGCACGCCAGCACAGGGCCCGATCCTCGACAACGCGCAGCCGGGCGTCTTGAGCTACGGCCACCGCAATATTCAGGGCGCGGCGGTGCAGCCGGGCACTGGCCTGTTGTGGACGCTGGAACACGGGCCTGCGGGCGGCGATGAGTTGAACGTGATCGAGCCCGGCGCAAATTACGGTTGGCCCGAGGTCAGCTACGGCGTCAATTACAACGGCACGGATGTCGGCACAGGCCAGCAGGCCCATGCGCCCAATTACGTCGAGCCGCGGTACTTCTGGGATCCGTCCATCGCGCCGTCGGACATGATCTTCTACGAGGGCGAGATGTTCGCCGAATGGCAGGGTGATATCCTTCTGGGCGCGTTGGCCGGGCGCGCGTTGGTGCGGCTGGACATGGAGGGCGACGTTGTGGTGGGCGAGGAACGCTTCCGGCCCGGCGGACGGGTGCGCGACGTGGCCGTGGACGACGACGGGGCGATCCTGATCCTGATCGATGATGATCCGGGCAGCCTGCTCCGCCTTACGCCGTCTCGGTAAGTGGGGTGATCCAAGCTTATCAAGGTTGATAAGTGGGGTTAAATGCCTGAAATTTAAAACCTTTCGTGGTTAACGAAATTCGGAAACAGAATGCGAGGGCTGATTCCCTCCGACCCCGAAAACCGCAAACGGCAACGGCGCGACCGAGAGGCGCGCCGTTGCGTCAGGCCGTGATTGTGGAAAGGCCTTACCAGGTTTCC
>CAZPJO010000013.1:13819-19991 GCA_964586895.1 uncultured Roseicyclus sp. | reverse complement strand
GCCAATGCGATCCCTCTGGGGGATTTGTCAGGTTACCTCAATGCGATGCAGACGGCGCAGAGCCCGTTCACGCAGATCAATTCGGATGGCACGGTGTCGACCGGAATGGTGTTCATCCATCGCCCCGGACGGGTGCGGTTCGAATATGACGGCGAGGATCTTCTGGTGATGGCGGGCGGCAGCCAGGTGGCGATTTTCGATGGACGCGCCAGTGGCCCGCCCGAGCAATATCCCCTGTCGGAGACACCGCTTCGGATCATTCTGGACCGCAATGTGAACCTTGGGCAATCGGGCATGGTCAGCGAGCATTCGTTTGACGGCACATCGACGCGCGTGGTGGCGCGCGACCCGGAGCGGCCCAATGTCGGGTCGATCACGTTGGTTTTCACGCCCAACCCGATCGAGTTGCGGCAATGGATCATCACCGACGAGGGCGGTCAGCAGACGACCGTGGTTCTGGGCGGGCTGGAAACCGGCGGGTCGATCCCGGCGCGGTTCTTCTCGATCCCGCAGGAGATCAATTCGCGCGGTTAGAAGGCCCCGATTAGCAGGCAATAAGTTGCGTGCGGTAACGTTCGGCGCGTTCCTCGACCCGCGTGGCCACATCCAGAAGCCAGGGCTTCGAGTTGTAGGACCCGCGCGCATAGCCGGTGTGGCCTTCGTGATAGGCGAGGTATTGGCGGCGCGTGTCGTTCAGGGCGATGCCGTTCCGTTCCTGCGTCAGGTTCATGTACCAGCCCATGAAATCGACGGCGTCGTCGAAATCGGTGCGCCGGGCGCGGGGGCGGCGTTGATCGCGTTGGTAATCTTCCCACGTGCCATCAAGCGCCTGGGAATAGCCCAGGGCCGAGCTTTGGCGGCCCACCGGGATGACACCCAGGGCATAGCGATGCGGCGGACGGATATCGCCGTCGAAGCGGCTTTCCTGGTGGATCATCGCCATCAGGACGTGACGCTGCACGTTCCAGCGCCGTTCGACCCGCTCGAAGGATCGCGCGTAGTGCGGCCGTTCGCGCAGCAGCGCACAGGCGTTGTCGAGATTGCGCGGCGGGGAAAATTCGCGCACGCCACCGCATGCGCCAACAAGGGCGACAAGGCCCAGGGTGAAGGTTCGTCTGTACATTGGCCTGCTCTGCCTCTGGATGCCGATTTTTCGACGTTGTGGTGAGTATAGCCGAAAAAGCCGCGCAGGAAAACGGGTGGAATGCCTCAGGGCGTGAGTAGGACGGACAAGGTGATCGGCAGGGCGGCGATCGACACAAGCGTCGAGATCACGACAAGGCCCGCGACGGTGTCGGGCGATTGGCGGTAGCGTTCGGCCAAAAGGTAGGAGGTGACGCCGACGGGTGTGACCATCTGCAGGATCAGAACCGCGGCGGGCAGGCCGGTGAGGTCAAGCGCCCAGATCGCAAGGAGCGCCGCCCCGAGGCCGATGGCGAGCTTGCCGAACGACAGCCCAAGGGCGGTCAGCGCGCCTGCGGGTTTGAGCCGCGCCACCGCCGCGCCAAGCGTCAGCAGCATGAGGGGGATGCCCATCTGACCCATCAGCCCGAGCGCGTTCATCGCAACCGCGGGCGGGCTCAGGTCGAGCGACAGGCACACGACGCCCAGGACGGAGGCCCAGAGGATCGGCTCGCGCAGGACGCGCCAGGGGTTGGTGGTGCCAGCCACCATCCACAGCCCGAAGGTGAACATCGCGATGGCCATGATCGCGAAGACCATGACGGCGAGGCCAAGCCCCTGATCCCCGAAGGCGAACAGGGCCAGCGGCAGGCCGAGGTTGCCGGTGTTGCCGAAGGTCAGGGGCGCCCAGATCGCGCGCAGGTTTTGCCCGGTCAGCCGCAGCAACGCAAAGACGATCCCCGCCGCCACGCCGTAGGCCAGCGCCGTGGCCGCCCCAAGCGACAGGATCGCGGATGCGTCGATATCGGCCTGCACGAGGGCGGTGAAGATCAGGCAGGGCACCGCGAAGGTCATGGCGAGGCGGGTCACAAATTCGGTCGGGTAGTCGTAGCCCAATCGCACCCAGCCAAAGCCCGCCGCGCCCAGAAGGAACACAGGCGCGGTGATCTCAACCACTGTCAGGGCGAGGTTCACAGACTGTTTCCCCTGTATTCCGCCTCACGGCATGGACAAACCGCGCCCGATTTCTTTAGAAACCCGACGTATATCAGGGGCCAGCCATGCTAGAGACACATGCCAAATACAATATCGGCCAGGTTGTAAGGCACAAAAAACACCCGTTTCGCGGGGTTGTTTTCGATATCGACGCGCGATTTGCCAACACCGACGAATGGTACGAGGCGATTCCCGAAGAGGCGCGCCCGCGCAAGGAACAGCCGTTCTATCACCTTCTGGCCGAGAATGATCAGACCTATTACGTGGCCTATGTGTCCGAGCAGAACCTGATCCCGGATGAAACCGGCGAACCGGTGGGCCACCCGGATCTGCCGGATCTGTTCGGTGAGTTCGAGGACGGGCAATACCCGCTGGAATATCAGCTGAACTGAGCGTCGCGCGAGCTTTGACCCAACGCAGATCCCACCTGCATTTTCGTATTACGCCAGAGTGCGCAGATGTTGCGTCAGCGCTTCGATCGAGCCGCCGCGCGCTTCCAACATCGCGCCAATCTCGGTGCGTTCGGAAATCATCAGGTTCACACCGGCGATGATCAGGTTGAAGAACAACGGGCGGCCCGAGCCGTCCGAGACCAGCCAGTTCAATTCAAACGGTGACTGACCGCGAAGGGTCACGACCGACACCACCTCGAAGAACGAGCGCACGGGGCGGGCGGATTGCACCTGGATCGTGCCGCCTTCGAATTCGCGGAACCGGCGCCCGTATTTGGCCGAAAAGTAATCCTGAAACGCGTTGGTGAAATCGCGCAACTGCGCGTTGCTGGCCGAGCGTGCGGGCGGCCCGAGGACCGAGCGCGCGATGGTTGGCACGTCAGCGTAGGTCTGAAAGATCCGCTCGAATTCGCGCAACATCGCGCCTTGCGATTGGCCCGAGGCGATGACGCGGTTCACGTCGGCGACGGCGGCCTCAACCAGGCTTTGCGCCTGACCGGTGGTCAGCGCCTGGGCGCGGCGCGGCAGGACCGGCAGGGCAAGGCCCGCGGCGGCGGTGGACAGGAAGGTGCGGCGCGGGAATGTCATTTTTCTATTGGGCATAAGGGTCAAAGTACGGATCCGAGTAGGGGTCATAATAGGGGTCGTTTGCACCGGCTTGCGTGGCGGCGGCGGCATCTGTTGCGCCGTCGGCGTCAGGTGCGAGGTTATCCCCGGCATAGGGATCTTCATAGCCCAGGCCCGCATCCGAGCTGCCGCCCAGTTCAAAGCGGCGCTGTTGCAGGTAGAGCGAGCGCAATTGCGCATAACTGTCGGCGCTCTCGTAGAGGATCGAGTCGATGGTGCCGTCAAACTGATACCGGCTGCCGAGGCCCGAGGCGACGGAGGATGCGGTCAGGACATAGCTTTCCGGCGTCTCCACATAATGGCGCAGCGGGTTGAGCGCGAAATCCACCACCATGCCGACGGTGTCGCGCGTGGTGGACGGCCCGATCACGGGGTGGACAATGTAATCCCCCTCGCCAAAGCCGTAGACATGCAGCGTTTCGCCGAAATCCGTGGTTTCCGCCGGAAGGCCGATGGCGGTCGCCGGATCGAACAGGCCGCCGATGCCGACGGTCGTATTGATCGCGAACCGCGCCGTATTCTGCGCCGCATCGCCCAGGCGCAATTGCAGCAGATTGTTGAGGACATAGCCGGGTTGGTTCAGGTTGGAGGCGAAGTTGGACACGCCATTGCGCACCGGTTCGGGGATCGCACCGCCATAGGCATCGGAGGAGGGGCCAAGCACCGCGCGATCGAGCGAGACGTTCAATTCATGTGCGGCGCGGTTGCGGTCTTCGTATTGATCTTCGACCTGATCACCGGGCGGCAGGGTCGCGGGGCCACATGCTGTGACCAGTAGCGTCAAGGCGATGGCACCACCGGTGCGGGCCGAAAGGCAGGTTATACGTCTGCGCACGATATTCCCCAGGGTCTTCGCCGGTCCCTGCAGGCAGCACGTGGAACCAAAGCATTCCACCAAAGCATAGGGCATGCGGGCCGGGCACGACACCGTAATCTAGTTGGATTTGAAACGATCCCGTGAACCCCGGCGGATTTTGACGCACGCGTGGCGGATAGGGCCGCGCACAGGTTGTGCCAACGAGGGGGTCGCGGCCCCTCTTTCCCTCGCGTCGCGCGGGCCTTACGGTCCGGTCCGAATCCATATCCAAAGGGGGGCTCGACATGAGCGGGAATTTCGAAGCACGTCTGGCCGAACTGGGTGTCACGCTGGGCGAGGCGACTGCGCCTGCGGCCAATTACGTGCCCTTCGTGCAGGTCGGTGACACATTGTATGTGTCGGGTCAGATCAGCATGGAAAACGGCGAGATGATCACCGGTAGGGTCGGAGCCGAGTTGAGCGCGGAGCAAGGGGCGGCGGCGGCACGTGTGTGCGGCATCAACCTTCTGGCGCAGGTCAAGGCTGCGTGTGGCGGTGATCTGGACCGTCTGGTGCGGGTTGTGAAGCTGACGGGGTTCGTGAATTCCACTCCCGATTTCGGGCAGCAGCCTGCGGTCATCAACGGTTGTTCGGATTTCCTTGTCGAGGCGTTGGGGGATGCGGGGCGGCATGCGCGCTCCGCCGTCAGTGCCGGGGCGTTGCCGTTCAACGTCGCCGTCGAGATCGAAGGCATCTTCCAGATCAAGCCATGAGCCTTGCGCCCGAGTTCCTGACGATCCCGCTGGCGCATCGCGGGTTACATGACCGCAGCGCCGGTGTGATCGAGAATTCCATGGGGGCCGTCAAGGCTGCGATTGCGGCGGGCTATGGGATCGAGATCGATGTGCAGCTGGCGTCTGACAATGCCGCGATGGTGTTCCATGACGACCGTCTGGACCGGCTGACCGCGCAAAGCGGGCCGATCCGGGGTTGGGCGTCGCGCGATCTGGGCAAGCTGCGGCTGACCGGGTCGGAGGATTGCGTGCCGAGCTTGCCCGAGGTGCTGGAGGTGGTGGCCGGGCAGGTGCCCCTGTTGATCGAGTTGAAGGACCAATCCGGCGGCACGGGGGCTGCGCCCGATGATCTGGAGCGCGCGGTGGCGATGGCGCTTGAGGGGTACAAAGGACCCGTCGCGGTGATGTCGTTCAACCCGCATATGGTGGCCAATCTGGCCAAGCGCGCGCCCGGCGTCGTGCGCGGGATCACCACCGATGGCTACGGCGAACGGGAATGGCCCGATCTGTCGTCGGACACGTTGCATCAGCTGCGCGAGGTGGCCGATTTCGACAAGGTCGGGGCCAGTTTCATCAGCCACGATTGCCATGACCTGAGCGCGCCGAGGGTGTTGGACCTCAAGGCGCGGGGCGTGCCGATCCTGTGCTGGACCGTGAAATCGCCCGAAGATGAGGCGATGGCCCGCAAGATTGCCGATAACATCACGTTCGAAGGCTATATGGCCCCGTTCGGTGTGTGATCCGTTGACCTGACGGGCGGCGGACCCATGTTTTGGGCATCCCCATGACGGAGCCATTCGATGGACGGCGATACCGCCATCACGATCGACCTTCTCAGCAGCCTTTCGCAAATCGATGCGGGCGATTGGGATGCCTGCGCCTGCCCCGAAGACGGGCGGCCACGCGATCCGTTCACCACCTACCGCTTCCTCGATGCGCTGGAGCAATCGGGCAGCGTCGGGCCCGGCAGCGGCTGGCAGCCACGCTATCTTGTGGCGCGCAACGACGCGCAGGTGATTGCGGTCGCCCCGATGTATGCCAAGGGCCACAGCCAGGGCGAATATATCTTCGACCACAATTGGGCCCATGCCTATGAAAATGCGGGCGGGGAGTATTACCCCAAGCTTCAGATCGCGGCGCCGTTTACGCCGGCGACAGGGCGGCGCTTCCTGACGCGGCCCGGGTGGGAGGCGGTTGGCATTTCGGCGTTGATCCAGGGCGCGGTGCAGATCGCGGCCGACAATGACCTGTCGTCGCTTCACGTGACGTTCTGCACCGAGGACGAGGCGATTGCAGGCGAAAAGATCGGCTTGATGCGCCGCGCCTCGCAGCAGTTTCACTGGGTCAACGAAGGCTACGCGACGTTCGACGATTTCCTGGCCTCG
>CAZPJO010000013.1:0-13809 GCA_964586895.1 uncultured Roseicyclus sp. | reverse complement strand
ATCGTGGCCCTGACCGGCGACGCAATCCGGCCTGAGCATTGGGATGCGTTCTGGCGCTTCTATCAGGACACCGGCGCGCGCAAATGGGGCACGCCCTACCTGACGCGGGATTTCTTTGACCGGGCGCAGGCGACGATGGCCGATGACATGCTGCTTTGCCTGGCGCTGCGCGACGGCGTGCCGGTGGCCGGTGCGCTCAATTTCATCGGGGCCGAAACGCTCTATGGCCGCTACTGGGGCTGTGTCGAGGATCACCCGTGTCTGCATTTCGAGCTGTGCTATTATCAGGCCATCGATTACGCGATTGCTCACGGGTTTGGCCGGGTCGAGGCGGGCGCGCAGGGAACCCACAAGCTTGCCAGGGGTTACATGCCTGTCACCACGCATTCTCTTCATTGGGTGCGTGATGCGGGATTCGCGGAAGCGATCGGCAAATATCTCGACGCCGAGCGCGCCGCGGTGGACGAAGAAATCGAAGTTCTGACCGGCTATGGCCCGTTCAGAAAGGCAAACGTGGAGGAGCCGGAATGACGGCAGGGACCCTGACGGGGGCGGATCTTGCAAAAGCATTGGCCGAGGTCACCGACCGCGGCTGGAGCCATGATTCCGCCAAAGGCGCGATCTCGAAAACCTTTACCTTCGCGGATTTCTCGGAAGCGTTCGGTTGGATGACCCGCATCGCAATGGTGGCAGAACAGATGAACCACCACCCGGAATGGTCGAACGTCTACAAATCGGTCGATGTCACGCTGACCACGCATGACGTCGATGGCTTGTCGACCCTCGACATCGCGATGGCATCCAAGATGGATCGCTTCGCGGACTGACGCATTTCGGGGCCAGAACAAGGGCCCAAGATGGACTTTGAAAGCATACTGAATACCGAAATCGCCGCCGGAACGACCGTCGGCGATATCTTCACCATCGAATTTCTCGCCAGCGTTCTGGGCAGTGTCGTCGCCGCGATCCTGATCCTGCTGGTGGCGGTTGTCTTTGCCGGCTGGGTCAAGGTACGCATCCGCAAAATCGCCGAGGGGCACGAGCACCTCGATGACACCCTGTTCGCGTTCCTCGGTAACATCGCGCGCTACACGATCCTTGCGTTCGCGTTTGTGTTCATCCTCAACACCTTCGGCGTGCAGACGACCTCGATCATCGCCGCACTTGGTGCCGCGGGTGTGGCTGTGGGTCTTGCCCTCCAGGGGACATTGTCCAACGTGGCCGCCGGGATCATGATCATCCTGTTCCGCCCCATCAAGTTGGGTGACTTCGTTGAGGTCGGGGACGAGGTCGGTACGGTCAAGAATATCTCGCTCAATATGACCGAACTGGCCTCGATCGGGAACGTGCAGGTCTTCGTGCCGAATTCGGATGTCTGGGGCAATGAGATCAAGAATTACTCGGGCTACCCGACGCGGCGGGCCGAATGGACATTCGGTGTTGGTTACGGCGTGAACCTTGCGGAGGCCGAACGGATCATCCGGGACGTTCTATCGAATGACGGCCGCACCCATTCCGAACCTGCGCCGTGGGTTCAGGTCAACAACTGGAACGACTCATCGGTCGATTTCCTCGTCCGCGCCTGGGTGGATCAGCCACAATACTGGGATTATCAGGCCGACATCAAACGCAAGCTCAAGGACGTGTTTGACGAAAAAGGCATCGACATTCCGTTCCCGACGCGGACGCTGGTCCATGACAATGCACCGATCCGCTTGGCCGCCAATCCGCAGGACGTTGCGGCAGAGTAACGAAAAAGGCCCCGGGACAATGTCCGGGGCCTTTCCTATTCGGGTCGCGCACCATCCTGAAGCTGCGCGGGTGATCGCGGCTCAGATCTGGTCCAGCAGGGTTTCGCCAGCCGACACTTCGCACACGCCCGGGCCCTCCTCGACATTCATCACCTTAACGACGCCGTCCTCGGCATACATCGCGTAACGGCGCGAGCGGTCGTAGAAACCTACGGGTTCCGCCGTCCAGTTCATGCCGATCGCCTTGGTAAACGCCGCCCCTGCATCGCCAAGCATCGTGATACCTGCCCCCTTCGCACCGGTGCTGTCGCCCCAGGCGTCCATCACGAACGGATCGTTGACCGAGACGCAGATGATCTCATCCACGCCCTTGGCATCGAAACCGCCCTTGGTGCGCATGAACGACGGCACATGGGCCGAGGTGCAGGTGCCGGTATAGGCGCCGGGAAGGCCGAAGATCACAACCTTGCGACCCTTGGTCAGGCTGTCCATATCCACCTGTTCGGGGCCGTCGGCACCGATGCGAAGGACGGTTGCGTTGGGCAATGTATCACCTGCGGAAATGGACATGGGGGCTCTCTCCTGCTTGTCGATTGGTTTGCTGCGGATATAGGGTCCGCCTCGAACACGCCAACAGGAAAGCGCCATGGATCGGATAATCGTCATCGGAGCGGGCCAGGCCGGAGCGTCTTGTGTGGCCAAACTGCGGGCCGAAGGGTTTGACGGCACGATCACCCTGATCGGGGATGAACCGGCCCCCCCGTATCAGCGCCCGCCTTTGTCCAAGGCCTACCTGCTTGGCGATATGGCGTTGGAGCGGCTCTATCTGCGGCCCCGCGAATGGTATGACGAGCACCGGATTGATCTGCGCCTTGGCGCGGCTGTGCGCGCCGTTGATGCGTCGGCCAAGACGGTGACGCTGGAGGAAGAGGTGGTGCCCTACGATGCGCTTGTGCTTGCCACGGGATCTGCGCCGCGTCGCTTGCCACCCGAAATCGGGGGCAGCCTGAAGGGCGTCCATGTGGTGCGCACTCTTGCCGATGTCGATGCGTTGGAGCCCCAGGTGCGCGAAGATCGTCGCGCCCTTATCGTCGGCGGCGGATATATCGGGCTGGAGGCGGCTGCGGTGGCGCGCAAACGCGGTATGGATGTGACCCTGATCGAGGCCGCGCCGCGCATTCTGGGCCGGGTCGCCTGCGCCGAGACGGCGGATTATTTCCGCGATCTGCATGCGGGCCAGGGTGTCACGATCAAGGAAGGCGTCGGGCTTGATTGCCTTAATGGGGCCGATGGCCGGGTTGTCGGCGCCATGCTGAACAACGGGGAAGAGCATCCCTATGATCTGGTGATTGCCGGGATCGGGGTGACGCCGAACCACGCCTTGGCGGATGCGGCCGGGGTGACGCTCGACAACGGGATCGCCACGGATGTGCAGGGGCGCACATCGGATCCGTCGATCTGGGCGGCGGGCGATTGTGCATCGCTGCCGTATCGCGGCGCGCGTATTCGGTTGGAAAGCGTGCAAAACGCCATTGATCAGGCCGAGGCGGTGGCGAAAAACATCCTTGGCGCGGGTGTGGATTATGTGCCCAAGCCATGGTTCTGGTCGGATCAATACGATGTGAAATTGCAGATCGCGGGCCTGAACCTCGGGCATGACAACGTGGCCGTGCGCGACGGCGGCGCGGCGCGGTCGCATTGGTATTACAAAGGGGCGGAGTTGCTGGCCGTGGATGCGATGAACGACCCGCGCGGCTACATGATCGGCAAGCGGTTGATCGAGGCCGGGAAATCGCCGCCGGCCGACGTCGTGGCCGATCCTGCGAGCGACTTGAAAGCGCTGCTGAAGGCATGAGGCGAGTGATTTGCGCATAGTTGGCGGGCGGTTGCGTGGCAAGGTGCTGGCCGATGTCGGTGCGGGCGATGCGGCGGCGCATCTGCGGCCCACTACGGACCGCGTGCGCGAAAACCTGTTCAACCTTTTGACCAATGGCCGTAACGGCGATCTGGTGCGAGGCGCGCGGGTGCTCGACCTGTTCGCGGGCACCGGCGCACTGGGCCTCGAAGCGCTCAGCCGGGGCGCGGTGCAGGCCACCTTCGTCGACAACGGCGCGGCGGCGCGTGCGCTCCTGCGCGACAACATCGCCGCCTGCGCCGCGCAAGGCATCACCAAGGTGTTCCGCAAGGATGTGCGACAGATCGGCCCCGCGCGCGAGGCCTGCGACCTGATCTTCCTCGACCCGCCCTATGGCGCGGGGCTTGGCGAAGCGGTCCTGCCGATCCTGCGCAATGAAGGCTGGCTCGCGCCCGGCGCGACCATCGTCTGGGAAGAAGAGGCCCCCCCGATCATCCCCGCCCCCTTCGAGACGCTCGATCAACGCAGTTACGGCAACACCACGATCACCCTTTTGAGGCATCCATGATCCCCGACCTTGTGATTTTCGATTGCGACGGCGTGCTCGTCGACAGCGAGCGGCCCGCCAATGAGGTGATGATCGACAGCATCGCGCGTTATGGTGTGACGGTCAGTTTCGAGTACGCGATGGAGCATTTCGTCGGCGGTACTATGCAGGGCGTGTTCGACAAGGCGCGCGCGTTGGGTGCGGACTTGCCCGACGATTGGATCCCCGAGATTTACGCGCAGATCTTTGACCGCCTGCGCGTAGGGGTGGACGCGATCCCCGGTGTGATCGACGTGCTCGACCGGCTTGATGCGGCGGGCGTGCCCTATTGCGTCGCCTCCAACGGCGCGGAGGCGAAGATGGCGATCACGTTGGGCGGCACCGGCATTGCGGACCGGATGGGCGGGCGGCTGTTCTCGGCCTACACTTTGGGGGTGTCGAAACCTGACCCTGAGCTGTTCCTGATCGCTGCGCGGGAGATGGGCGTCGCCCCGGACCGCGCCGTTGTGATCGAGGATAGCCCCTCCGGCGCGCTCGGTGCTCGGCGCGCGGGCATACGGTGTTATGGCTATGCGCCGCATGGCGATGACCGGCTTGCCGCGCACGGCGCGCAGGTGTTTCGCGATATGGCGGACCTGCCGGGTTTGCTTGGCCTGACGTAATCCACAGAAACTATATCCTGTGGGTCTTGTTTACCGAATCTCAATATGGGACCTTCACGCCATAACGAGCACGTAACATAAATCTCAAGACAGGCTGCCCTCCGCAATGCTGGTCGCGCATCCCGACGCCTCTGCCCTTCTGAAGTCGACCTTCGGCTTCGATGCCTTTCGGCCCGGTCAGGCCGAGATCGTGGAAGCCGTGGCAAGCGGCAAGAACGTACTGGCCATCATGCCCACCGGCGGCGGCAAATCGCTTTGCTTTCAACTGCCCGCGCTGATGCGCGATGGCGTCACCGTGGTCATCTCGCCGCTCATCGCGTTGATGCGCGATCAGGTCCGTGGCCTGCGCGAAGCGGGGGTAGAGGCGGGCGCGCTTACCTCCGGCAATACGCCCGAGGAAACCGATGCCGTCTGGGAGGGCCTCGAACAAGGCCGTCTGAAACTGCTTTATATTGCGCCCGAACGCCTTGCCTCAGGCGGCACCGAACGCATGCTCAGCCGTGCGGGCGTGTCCCTCATCGCGGTCGACGAGGCCCATTGCGTCAGCCAATGGGGCCATGATTTCCGCCCCGATTACCTGCGGATCGGGGCGCTGCGCCGCGCGCTCAACGTGCCCGTCGCGGCCTTCACCGCCACCGCCGATGCTGAAACGCGCGCGGAAATCTGCCACCGCCTGTTCGATGACGAAGCCCCCGAAACGTTCCTGCGCGGCTTTGACCGCCCCAACCTCGCCCTTGCCTTCGAGGTCAAGAACCAGCCCCGGCAACAGATCCTGAGCTTCGCCGCCGCCCGCAAGGGGCAATCGGGCATCGTCTATTGCGGCACCCGCGCCAAGACCGAAACGCTGGCCGGGGCGCTGCGCGAGGCGGGGCACAATGCCTGTCATTATCACGCCGGAATGGATGTCGATGATCGCCGCGTGGTCGAACATCGCTTCAACGCCGAAGATGGGCTGGTCGTTTGCGCCACCGTGGCCTTCGGGATGGGCGTCGACAAACCCGATATCCGCTGGGTCGCCCATGCCGATCTGCCGAAATCCATTGAAAGCTATTATCAGGAAATCGGCCGCGGTGGCCGCGACGGCGCGCCTGCCGATACGCTCACGCTTTATGGCCCCGATGACATCCGTTTTCGCCGCACGCAGATCGACGAAGGCCTCGCCCCCCCCGAACGGAAAGAGGCCGACCACGCCCGCCTGAACGCGCTTCTGGGGCTTGCCGAGGCGCAGGGATGCCGCCGGCAGGTGCTTCTGGGCTATTTCGGCGAAGCGGCCGAGGATTGCGGCAATTGTGATCTTTGCGACAAGCCGCCCGAACTGTTCGATGCCTCCGTCGCCGTGCAAAAGGCGCTCAGCGCGATGTTGCGCACCGGTGAATATTTCGGGGCCGGGCACCTGATCGACGTGCTTCTGGGCACCGATAACGACAAGATTCGCCAACGCGGTCACGACCGTTTGTCGGTCTACGGCGTCGGCACCGAATTCGACAAACGGCAATGGCAGGCCGTGTTCCGACAGATGATGGGCCGTGATCTCGTGCGCCCCGATCCGGCCCGCCACGGCGCGTTTCGGATGACCGAGGCCGCGCGCCCGATCCTGCGCGGCGAGGCGTCCATCACATTGCGCCGCGACACAATTGCCAAGGCCCCGCGCCGCCCCGCCGTGAAGATGCTGGTGAGCGAGGAAGACGCGCCGCTTTTGTCCGCGCTGAAGGCCAAACGCCGCGCCCTGGCGGAAGAGGCACGCGTGCCGGCTTACGTGATCTTCACCGACAAGACGTTGATCGAAATGGCCGAAACGCGCCCGGATACCCTCGACGCGATGGCGCGGATTTCGGGCGTGGGGGCCACGAAACTCGACCGCTACGGCGCGGCCTTTCTGCAGGTCATCACCGGCGATGCGCCCGAACCCGTCCACCCCGCCCGCCGGGCCCTTGCCGGGCGCGACGCGGGCGATGTCTTCGACCGCCTGATGGAGGTCTCTCAGGAGTTGATGCGCGGTGACGATGGCTCCGGCAAATACCTCTCCGTCACGCATTCGACCCTGCGCAAGATCGCCGAGCGCAAGCCCGAGTCTGTCGCGGCGCTGGCCCGTATCACCGGCATGTCGGACCAGAAGGCCGACCGCTTTGGCGAGGCCTTCCTCGATGTGTTGAGAAAGACTGGATAACCCGCAAGCAGCGCTTACATGTGGGGCCAACAAAAGGATTACCGCCATGCTGAGTGTGATTTCGCCCGCCAAGCGGCTCGACTGGACCGAGCGCAACGCGCAGATGACCGCGCCCGATTTCACCGATGACGCCATGACGCTCGCGCGCGTGGCCAAGCGGCTCAGTCAGAAAGACCTCTCCAAACTGATGGATATCAGCCCCGACCTCGCCAAACTGAACGCCGACCGCTTCAAGGCGTTCGAGGAGGCCCCCGATGGCGAACGCCCCGCAGCCCTCGCCTTCGCGGGCGACACCTACATGGGGCTTGAGGCCGCAAGTCTTGAGGCCGACACGATGGCCTATGCGCAGGACCATCTGCGCATCCTGTCGGGGCTTTATGGCCTTCTGCGCCCGCTCGATGCGATCCGCCCCTACCGGTTGGAGATGGGCAGCCGCTTGAAGACACGCAAAGGCCCCAACCTCTACGCCTATTGGGGCCCGCGCCTGGCGCAGGCGCTCAACCAGCAGGGGCACGCGGTCGGAACCGACACGCTCGTCAATTGCGCCTCCGTGGAATATTTCTCCGCCGTCGACGAAAAGGCGCTCGACCTGCAGATCGTCACGCCGCAATTCTTTGAAGATAAACCGGGCGGCCCCAAGATCGTCAGCTTCTTCGCCAAGAAAGCGCGCGGCGCGATGGCCCGGTTCATCCTTGAACGCCGCCTGACCTCACCCGATCAGATCTTGGATTTCGACACCGGCGGCTATGAACATGCCCCCGACCTCAGCGCCCCCGGCAAGCCCGCGTTTTTCCGCTCCGAGGCCAAGGCCAAGGCGGCTGCCTGACCGCGCCAGTCTTTCACTGGTCAAACAGTCTTCCATTGGTCAAAAATACCTCGGGGGGAACGCGCATCCATCGGATGCGTGTGGGGGGCAGCGCCCCCTAGAGTTAAAAATCCGTAAACAAAAAACAGATATGTATTATTTTGCAATAACTTAACATACCTTCTCAACCTTGATAAGCTGCGAGAAGAGCCGCAAGGCTCGCCGAGCGCTGGCCTCATGTCTTTGGCCTCAATGCGCGGGCTTCGACGCCTCGAACGCCGCCGCCTGCTCTGCGCTGGCCTCGGTCTGATACTTTGCCTTCCATTCGGAATAGGGCATCCCGTAGACCACCTCCCGTGCGGCCTCGCGGTCCATCTCCACACCCCGCTCCGCGGCCTCCTCCTGATACCACCGGCTCAGGCAATTGCGGCAAAACCCGGCCAGGTTCATCATGTCGATGTTCTGAACGTCTTTCCGCCCGTCCAGGTGCTGCAGAAGGCGGCGGAAGGCGGCGGCCTCCAGCTCGGTTTGCGTCGGTTCTGACATCTCTGACATCATGGTCTCCTCTTGTGTTGGATCAAAGATCGGCATGCGCGCGCGCATCTTCAAGCACCCGCGCCAGCCGCTGGCCCCAGGCCACCTGTTGCGCCGGTGTCTCGATCAGGTCATTGCGGACCTCGACCAACACATGTTTGCGCCCCGCTTGAATGCCGTGCCGGTCCAGCGCATCGCCGGGCAATTGCCCGGAATAGGGCGCGTTGTCACCGACGCACAGGTCACCTTCCAAGATCAGCCGATCAATCAGCGGCGCGGCCAGCCTGCGGTCCCCGGCATAGAGAACACCGACATGCCACGGGCGCGGCGGGCGGCCGGCAAATTGCGGCGTGAAGCTGTGGATCGACACGATCACGGGGTCATCGCGTGCCGCAAGAACCTCGGCCATGGCGCCATGGTAGGGCCGATGATAGAGCGCCAGCCGCCGTTCCACCTCGGCCGGGTCGATGCCGCGATTGGCCGGAATGATCGACCCGTCATAGACCTGCATCACCAGGGTCGGGTCATCCTCGCCCCGGTTCGGATCGATCACCAGCCGCGAAAAGGTGGAGGCGATCACCGGCGCCGCCAATGCCTCCCCCAGCGCCAGCGCCACGCCCTCGGCGCCGACGTCATAGGCGATATGGCGCGCCATATCCTGCGCCGGTAGCCCGAGGTCTCCGTCTGCCACATCGAGCGGCACCCGGTTGCTGGCGTGATCGCAGGTCACGACCCACCGCCCGGCCCGGTCGGCCCCGGTCATTGTGAAGGCATCTGCCATCTCGCTCTTCATACCCCTGTTGCGCTAGGATGCTCCAAGGCGTGGGTAAATCGCCGCAATGCCGATGACCAGCCCGTCAGCGGTTGTTCCGCTCGGCGATTTGCGTCAATAGAAGCGCGACAAAGGAATGATAGCGCCAACATGCCTGTTTTCAGGCATCTGGAAGGATCAAGGGGATAGATGTCCATGAAACGCGACCGCAATGTCAAAATCGTCGCCACGCTTGGGCCTGCGTCCAACGATTACGATGTGATCCGTGCCCTGCATGAGGCCGGTGCCGATGTCTTCCGGCTCAACATGTCCCATGGCGATCATTCCGAAATTGCCGCGCGCCACGCGATCATCCGCCAGATCGAGGTGGATCTGGGTCGCCCGATCGCGATCCTCGCTGATCTTCAGGGCCCGAAACTGCGCTGCGGCGTGTTTGCCAATGACGAGGGCCACGACCTCGACGCCGGTGCGGCGTTCCGGTTCGACCTCGACGAGACGCCGGGGGACGAAACCCGGGTGCAACTGCCGCACACAGAAATCTTTGACGCGCTGGAGCCCGGCGCCACCTTGTTGGTGAACGACGGCAAGATCCGCGTGAAGGTGTTGGAGTGCGGCAAGGATTTCGCCAATTGCGAGGTTCTCGCCGGTGGGCGGATCTCCAACCGCAAGGGCGTCAACGTGCCCGACGTCGTGCTGCCGCTGGCCGCGTTGTCCGACAAGGACCGCAAGGATCTGGAATTCGTCTGCGAATTGGGTGTCGATTGGTTGGCCCTGTCCTTCGTGCAGCGCCGCGAAGATGTGGCCGAGGCGCGCGATCTGGCCAAGGGCCGCGCGGCGATCCTGTCGAAGATCGAAAAGCCCGCCGCCGTCGCCAATTTCGAGGCCATTCTCGACGCGTCCGATGGCATCATGGTCGCGCGCGGCGACCTTGGTGTGGAATGCCCGGTGCAAGCCGTGCCGCCGATCCAGAAACGCCTGGTGCGCAAGTGCCGCAACGCCGCCAAACCGGTGATCGTGGCCACGCAGATGCTGGAAAGCATGATCGAATCGCCGATGCCGACCCGGGCCGAGGTCTCGGACGTGGCGGCCGCGATTTATGAGGGTGCAGATGCCGTCATGCTGAGCGCGGAATCCGCCGCCGGCGATTACCCGATCGAAGCCGTGACCACGATGAACAACGTCGCCGAAGAGGTCGAAAGCGACCCCACCTACCGCGACATCATCGAAGCGTCGCGCGGGGGCGACAAGGACACCGTGGCCGACGCCATCGTGTCGGCGGCGCGCGAGATCGCGGAGACGACGAATATCAAGCTGATCTGCTGTTTCTCGGAATCCGGGTCCACCGCCGCGTTGACGGCCCGCGAACGCCCCTCGGTGCCGATCCTGGCGCTGACCAGCCGGATGGCGATTGCGCGGCGCATGTGCCTGACGTGGGGTTGTCATTGCGTGAAGGTGGGCAGTGTCGGGCGCTTCAAGGAAGCCGTTGTCAGCGCCGTGCGCGCCGCCACCGCCGAAGAACTGGCCGATAAATCCGACCTGATCGTGGTGACTGCGGGTGTGCCGTTCGGGCAATCCGGGTCCACCAACATCCTGCGGATTGCGCCCTGCGACGAGAGGCTGATCTACGCCTCCGAACTGGAATAGGGATGCAGATCGGCGCGGATATCCTTCTGGTGATTGCCACCATCGTGGGGATCCTGTCGTTCTCGTCGATCATTGCCGCATGGACCGTGCGGCGCTGGCCCTGGGTGCCGATGATCTCGCTGTGCATCGCGCTGGGGCTGGTTGCCTTCGTACATTTCGAGGCCTCCGACGGGCTTGTCCCGCTGGATATCCCCGACGCGTTCATATCGGTGGCCGCACGCGTGATGAACTGAACCCGCGCGCGCCCTCACAGCACCCGCAGGATCAGCCATCCAACGCCCGCATAGGGCAGCAACCCCAGCAAGATCACCACCCCGTCGCGGGCCAGCATCCCAAGCGCCAGGATCGCTACGCCGATCCCCGCGACCGAGGATGAGAACGGCACGAATTCCAGCAACGGCATCATCAGACCGGACACAAGGCAGATCAGCTGTGGCACGAAGACCAGCGGTCGGCGCGACAACAGGCGAAAGCGTCGGGCCGTGTGGGTATCGATCCACACGGCGATGGCGCGGATGCGCGTGAAGGCGGCCTTGAGCTTCGCGCCGCTGATTTGTCGCGAGAGGATGAATTCCGGCAGCCAAAGGGACTGCCGCCGCGCCAGCATCTGCGCCGAGACGATGGCGATGAAGATGCCCATCAGGGACGAGAACAGAGGAATCCCGCTGAGCGGTGTGGCCACGGCCATGGCCGGCAACAAAAGCACCGGCGTGAAGCTGGCGCGCGCGAAGGACTGCAGAATCGTGCGGATATCCGTGACCTCGACCTCGGCGGCTTGCAGCACGCGATCTATGATCTCGGGCAGGGACGCAGGCGGGGCGGTCTGGGGGGATGTCGTGTGCGCTTCCATTGCGCCCCGACCTATGTGGCAATCGCCAGCGCATCAAGACGCCATTGCGGGCGCAGACTCCCGCAGACTCCCGCAGACGCCCCTTGTCAGGCGCTTGGTTTGGCTTTATGCGGCAGCTTCCGAACGGTGAATCCGGCCGAAAACGGCATGCCGCGATGCACCTGAACCACTCGAGACACTTGAGGAGTTGGAAATGCCGAAGATGAAGACGAAGTCGAGCGCCAAGAAGCGCTTCAAAGTGACGGGCACCGGTAAGGTGCTTGCCGGACAAGCCGGGAAACGGCACGGGATGATCAAGCGGACGAACAAGTTTCTCCGCAATGCGCGCGGGACGAACGAACTGTCCGCCCCCGACAGCAAGATCGTCAAATCCTACATGCCCTACGACCGCTAAGGAGGCCCGGATATGTCCCGTACCAAAGGTGGAACCGTCACTCATCGCCGTCACAAGAAAGTTCTTGATGCGGCCAAAGGTTATTATGGCGCACGTAGCCGGAATTTCCGTACCGCCACGCAGGCCGTCGACAAGGCCAACCAATACGCCACGCGCGACCGCAAGGCCCGCAAGCGTCAGTTCCGCGCCCTGTGGATCCAGCGGATCAACGCCGCCGTCCGCGCCCATGACGAAGCGCTGACGTATTCGCGTTTCATCAACGGTCTGGCGAAAGCCGGGATCGAGGTGGACCGCAAGGTTCTCGCCGATCTGGCCGTGCATGAACCCGAGGCTTTCGGTGCCATCGTCGATCAGGCGAAAGCCGCGCTGTAAGCGACACGGCCCATGATTTGCAAAAGGCGCGTCCCGCTCGGGCGCGCCTTTTTCGTTGGTGGGCGGGCTATTGCGTGGGGGTGTAGACCATCTCGGTGCCATCCCACTGCCACGTGCCCCGGCAGACCTCGGCAAACGGGCAATCCCCGCCCTGCACCGCGGTGCCAAGCGCGGTCGCGCCGCCGATGTCCTCAAGGGTCAGCGGAATTTCAATGTGGTTGCGCACCAGTGCTTGCCAATTCCCCGGTGCCTCGGCGGAGGACAGGTAGACGAACACCGCGCAGGTGTGCATGCCGCAATTGCCGAGGCCCTGCATCATCGCGAACGGCCCGCCGTCGCACCGGATGCCTGCGGTGTCCACGATCACGTCCTGAACGCCGTCGCCGTCGAAGTCCGCGGTGCGCACCGCGCGATCGGCCACATCGGGGCCTGTGGGGCAGAGCTCGGCCCACCCGGCTTCAAGCGTGGCGCGGGTCACGGGGGCATCCTCGGGAAGGGGCGCAGGCGGAGGGACCTCGGATGGGGCGGGGTCGCCAAGGTTGGCAACGGGATGCGTTATGCCGTCCGCGTCCACGGCCATGAAACTGTAGAAATTCACCCAATCCCGGTGATATCCCGCGCCGGTGCCACAGCCCTGCAACGCGGCATCGATTGCGCTGGCCGACCCGTTCAGGCGCAGCGTCGATGGTCCGCGCTCGGCGATCTGCACGGTCACGGTCGAGCCGCCGCGCAGCGCGTCGATGACCTCGGGAAACAGCCGGGCGGTCCAGGCCGGTTCGGCCGTGTAAATGAGGTAGCGCGCATTGAGCCAGAAGGGCTGATCATCGACCGTGATCTGCATCTGCGCTTCGGCCTGTTCCATCTCGCCCTGAAGCCAGGTGACCGCCACGTATGGCACATCCGCCGCGCAGAGGATCGTCGCGGTCACAAGCTGCCCGGCGTCCAGTTCCGCAACCCATGCGCCATATTCCAAAAACTCGGCCGGGCCGTGATGCCATTCGCCCCAGGACGGCCCCTGGGATTGCGCGGGCAGGCAGAGGCCGACAAGGGCGAGAAATGCAGCAGCGATACGTGTCATGGGCGATCTCCCATTCCGGCATGTGGTGCCAGTTTGCCACGGATAATGTGTGGATCAATGGCAAATGCCACGATCTTGCAATCCGCCGCTTCTCTGGTAGGTCAGAGGCCGATTTCCAAGGGATGGAGCGTGCGACATGGATGGCCTCGACGAGCTGCGCAAAAGCTGGCTGGACCGCATTGGCGGTGCGACGGACGAGGGTGCGTTGGAAGAGTTTCGCGTGGCCGCGCTCGGCAAGAAGGGCGAGATCAGCCTGAAGATGCGTGAGTTGGGCAAGATGACACCCGATGAGCGTCAGGTCGCGGGCCCCGCGCTCAATGCGCTCAAGGACGAGGTCAACGCCGCGCTCACCGCCAAGAAGGCCGGGCTTGCCGATGC
>CAZPJO010000012.1:10618-20904 GCA_964586895.1 uncultured Roseicyclus sp. | reverse complement strand
TTGTAGACCAGCCGCGCCTGCAGGTGATCTTGCATGTTCTTGCCCACACCGACCAGATCCTGCACCGTTTTGATCCCGTGATCGGCCAATTGCGCGGCCTCTCCGATCCCCGACAGCATCAACAATTGCGGCGAATTGATCGACCCACCGCACAGGATCACTTCGCGCGTGGCGTCCACGACCTGTACCTGTCCGCTGCGGTCGGTGTATTCCACGCCGGTCGCGCGCTTGCCGTCCACCGTGATACGATCGACCTGCGCATGGGTGACAATCCGAAGGTTGTCGCGGCCCCGTGCGGGTTTGAGGTAAGCCACCGCCGCGCTGCATCGGCGTCCGTTCTTGCTGGTCAGTTGGAAGTAGCCGACGCCTTCCTGGTCCGCGCCGTTGTAATCGGGGTTGAAGTCATACCCCGCGGCCTGCGCCGCCGCGACCCAGGCGTCGGTAATCGGGCGTTGGATGCGCATGTTCGACACCGACAAGGGCCCTTGGTCGCCGTGAAAATCATCCGCGCCGCGCTCGTTGCATTCGGCCCGTTTGAACAAGGGCAAGACATCGTCCCAGCCCCAGCCCGCATTGCCCATCTGCCGCCAGCGGTCGTAATCCTGCGGCTGGCCCCGCACGTAGAGCAATCCATTCAACGATGACGAACCGCCAAGAACCTTGCCGCGCGGCCATTCGATGGATCGCCCGTTCAGCCCCGGATCGGGTTCGGTCTTGTAGCACCAATCGACGTTGGGGTTATGGATCGTCTTGAAATAGCCGACGGGGATGTGGATCCACGGGTTCCAGTCCCGCCCCCCCGCCTCCAGCACGATCACCCGTGCCTTTCCGTCCGCCGAAAGCCGGTTCGCCAGAACACATCCCGCAGAGCCCGCACCGACGATCACGTAATCTGCTGAAAGGTCCGCCATTTTTTCGCTCCCCTGCACAGAATGTCGGCGCGGCAAAGATTTTCCTTGCATGCGAGACAATAAGTTGAGCAGGATTGAGACCACAAGTATCAATTTCACGCATTATTGGGAGGTAATGAAAATGAAGGCTTCGAAAGTCCTCAGTCAGATTTCGCGTCGTGATCTGATGAAACTGACCGGCACTTATGGCCTGTCGTCCGTCATGATGGGGGCCGCGACCCTGACCGGTGCGGTGACGCTGCCGTCTCTGGCGCGTGCGGTCGAGTCGACCTACGAGCGGCGTCTGGGCACGCCCGCGCGCTACGAGCTCAAGATGGGCGCGGCAGGCTTCAACGCCCGCAACCTTTTGATCGAACGCGCCGGTGTTCTGGAATTCGCACGCGACCTCGAAGAGCGTACCGACGGCGAAATTCGCCTTGAATTCATCGGTGACAACCAGATCTGCGGACAGCTTAACTGCCTTGAGCGCGCGCAGCTTGGCGTTGTGGATTTCTACTCCGCCTCGACGCAGAACTCCGCCGGATCCGCGCCCTACCTGAACGTGCTGGATTATGCCTACATGTTCCGCAACCGCGCCGATCAATACCATTTCCTGTATCACCCGGAATCGCAGCGCCTGCTGCGCGATCCGCTCGAACAGCGCCACGGCGTGAAATTCCTGTTCAGCCACGCCGAACTGCGCGGCCTGCAGATGGGGGCCTCCTTTGCCGAGCGCGAAACCGTCACCACCCTTGAAGAGCTGTTCGGCACCCGCAACCGTGTGACCGGCACACAGCTTGGCCGCATCGCGATGGACCTGATGAACCTCAACCCGACGCCGATCGCGTGGGAAGAGACCCTTGACGGTCTACGTCAGGGCCTCGTCGATGGCGCCGAGACCTGGGCCTCGGCCGTGGCCTATGCCAACATGGCACCCGTGGTCAGCCAGTCGGTTGACCTGAAGTTCTTCTGCGGCACCGAACACACCGGCATGAACGCCGAATTGTTCGACAGCCTCGAAGGCCACCTGCAGGACGCGATCATGGAATCGTCCTACCTCACGCAGGTCCATATCCAGGCCGCCAACGAAGCCGCGCTGGTCAACACCGTGGGCTTCACCGATCCGCCGCGGCCCGGCACGATCTTTGCGGAAAACAACGTCCGCGTCGCGACCCTGCCCGAAGAGCAGATCCAGATCGCCCGTGAAATGTGCTCGCCCGAGTACAACCCCGAGCCCTGGGCCCAGTGGCGTGAACGTCTCAACGGGTGGGCCGGCGGCGCCGATACCTACCAGGAAATCTTCGACATCGTCCGCGAACTGCCCGAAGGCACGCTGGCTGAAAACGTCGAACCGCGTCGCTGGTGGCGTGGCTGATCCGGCCCATCGGATCAGACCTGACATGATCGTCGGCGGCCCCCAGATCAAACCGGGGGCCGCCGCTTTCACCTGAACAGGCCATCAAAGAACGCCTGTCTCAAAACACCAAAACGCCGGGAGGGGCCGATGGGAGAGCTATTCAGCGGAATTGGCGAAATCATTGCAGCATTCGCAAGTGGAAGCTCATGGGAAATCAGTCAGGCCCTGAACCTGTCTGCGGCGTGGATGGTCGGGCTGGTCATCCTGCTCGCGGGCGGGTTCCTCATCATGGGGCTCTACCGCCTGTCGCCGTTCATCGAACGCCACCTCGAAGGCTATGTGATGGTGATCTCCTACCTCACCATCGGCGGTATCATCTTCTTCGGCGTGATCCAGCGCTTCGTGCCCGGCATGCTTGGCCTCGACTTCTCGACCACGCCCGATTGGCTCAAACCCTGGCCCTGGACCACAACCCTGCCGCCCTTCCTGTTCCTCGTGATGACCTGGGTCGGGTGCAGCTATAACGTCAAACTCCGCACCCACCTCGCGTTCAGCGAATTTCGCACCAACATGCCCCGCATCGGGCAAATGTTCATGCTCACCGTCGATGCCATCCTCTGGATTGGCTTTTCCTGGGTCGTCATCGTCACCGGAAGCCGCGTCGTCGCCAACGCTGCCGACAATTTCCAGATCGTGCCGGGCACCAATGACCTGATGCAATGGTGGTTCATCCTTGCCGTGCCGGTGTCGTTCATCTTCCTCGTCGCCCGCGTGCTGGAAAACTGGTTCGAAGACCTGCGCAGGTTCCGCTCCGGCGACACCATCATCAAACAAGCCGTGATCGGAGGTGACGCATGAGCGACGGAACCCTCATAACCGCCCTGTCGCTGGGCGTGACCTTCCTATTCATGATGGGCGTGCCGGTCTTTCTGGTGATCGGCTATTGGGTTATCGGCATGTCCTTCGTGCTCGGCTTGCCGCTCGACAACATGAGCGCCGCACTCAGCCGCGTCTTCACCGATGGCTTCGCGCTTCTGGCCATGCCTCTGTTCATCCTGACCGGCGACCTCATCAACCGCTCCGGCATCGCGCGGCGGCTGACCGATTATGCCTACGCCTGCCTCGGCTGGATCCGGGGCGGCCTTGCCATGGCAGCCCTTGGCGCCTGCGGCCTGTTCGCCGCCATCTCGGGCTCGAACTCGGCCACCACGGCCACGATCGGGTCCATGCTGCACCCCGAAATGGTCAAGGGCGGCTATGATGAACGCTTCTCGGCGGCCACCGCGGCTGCGGGCGGCACGGTGGGGATCATCATCCCACCGTCGCTCATCTTCATCGTCTACGGCTTACTGATGACCCTGCCCATCTCGGACCTCTTCGTGGCCGGTATCATCCCCGGCACGTTGATGGTTCTGGCCATGATGACCGCCTGTTTCCTCGTCTGCTTCAAGAACAAATGGGGCCATATCATCGACCTCAACATCATCCGGGTGATCAAAACCGGCCTCGGCGCGTGGCGGGGCTTCTTTGCCATCGGCCTTGTGCTCTGGGGCATCTACACCGGGAAATTCTCGCCCACAGAGGCCGCGGGCGTGACCGTGGGCTTTTGCGTGATCGTGGGCTTCGTGTGCCTGGCGATCACCAAGATCATCTCGCTGCGCAACCCCGCCTTCGCCCGTCGCGAAGACCAACCCGTCGATGAACGCAGCTTCGGCGGCATGCTTGTCGTCAACGGCTTCGGCCCCTTGGAGCTGCCCTCCATCACCATGCGCTCGGCGCAGATCACCGGCATCCTCGCGCCGCTCATCGCCGTTTCGGTGGTCATGCAGCAGATCCTGTCGGTCCTGGGTGCGCAGGCCTTCCTGACCGAGTTTGTGACCTCCATGGGCGGCTATTACGCGATCTTGTTCACTGCCATGGCCATCGTGTTCATTTGCGGCATGGTTTTGGAAAGCCTGCCCGTCACGATCATTCTTGCGCCTATTTTGGCCCCGATTGCCCATGATATCGGCGTGGAGCCTGTGCAGTTTGCGGTGATCTTCCTTGTCGGGGCCTCCATCGGTTTCATTACACCGCCCTATGGCCTCAACCTTTATGTCGCGTCTGGCGTGACGGGGGTGCCGTATTTCCGACTGCTTCGTTATACGTGGCCCTATCTGATCGCGTTGATCTCCATCTGGATCATCGTGGCATTGGTGCCGCAGCTTTCGACAATGCTGTTGCCGGACCTCTAGAGGGGCGACCATGGGCTTGGATGGCGAGCAGCCGCGCGACAACATCCCCACCAACCTCCGGCTTCTTATGGTGCTGGAGGAGGTGGCCCGCGCCGGTGTGCCCGTCACACCCACCGATGTGAACGCCAATCTCGAACTGCCCAAGCCCACGATCCACCGCCTCTTCTCCACGCTGGAAGAGGAACGCTTCCTGCAACGCGATCTTGACGGGCGGACCTATTCGCCCGGTCCCCGGATGCGTGTTCTGGCGGCGTCGATCCTGTCGAGCCTGCGCATTCGCACCGCGCGGCAGGCGATCCTCAAACAGCTGAGCCGCGAGATCGGCGAGACCTGCAATATCGCGCTGCCCGATCGCGACGCGATGGTCTATCTCGAACGCGTCGAAACCGAATGGCCCCTGCGCATCCAGTTGCCGCAGGGCACGCGCGTGCCGTTCCATTGCACCGCGTCGGGCAAGATGTACCTCAGCTCGCTCGCGCCAAACCATTTGCAACGCTACCTCAACGCCACAAGCCTGACGCGCGAGACCGACAATACGATCACCGACCGCGACGCCCTCATGGCCGAATTGGCCGAGATTTCGCGCAATGGGTTTTCGCTCGACCGGGCCGAGTTCATGGACGACATGATCGCGCTCGCCGTCCCCATCGTCGAGGGCAACGGCCGCCTCATGGCCACCCTGTCGTTCCATGCTCCGTCGCAACGGTTCGACACCGACAGGGCGCTCACGCATCTCGATGCCCTGCGCCACAGCGCGTCCGAGCTTTCGCTTCTGATTGAGGGCGAAGATTGACCTGACCCGTCCCGCCCGGGGCGGGCCTTGCGGGTGCTGTGGGGGTGGGGCGGCGTGGGCTATCGGCTCCACACGGAACCCGATCTGCGCCAGTGCCTTAGCCGTCGATTTCGGTGAATACGGTCGCCCGATCTACGCATCCCGATACCCGGGCGGATCGAATTGGCTGGGGTGGTAGGATTCGAACCTACGGTACACTGTACCAAAAACAGCTGCCTTACCGCTTGGCTACACCCCAACCGTGCCGGAGCAGATACGACGCACAGGCCCGGGGATCAAGCCCCAGAACGGCGTTTTATGCGGTGTCTTTCAACTATTCCTGCGGGGCTTCTCGGCGCAGCAGATCGTCGTCCGGCAGGGCCTCGCGCTCGGCCTCGATAATCTCGTCAAGGCCCGCGACTTCCTCGGTTCCAACGTCTTGCGCCTCGACCGCGGCCGGCCGGGCAGGGGGGCGCGCGGTGGTCGCCCCAAACGCGCCGCCGTCCATCCCCACAAGCCGATACGCAGGCTCCGGCAGGCTGATGCCCGCCTCCTCCAGCCGCGCCTTGACCACGCGCAGCGCTTCGCCCTTGGCCATGCCGATCCCCGTCTCGTGTTGCTTGATCCACCCCGCCGCGGTGATGTCGATGGTCGAAGCCCCCAACCCCTCCACCCAGACCGCAGGCCCCGGCGCGTCCAGCACGAAGGGCAATTCGCTCAGTGCCGCCATGATAATGCGCTGCGCCTCCGCGATATCCGCGTCCGGCTGCACCCCCAAAAGAAACGTGAACCGCCGCTCATCATTGCGCGTGTAATTGATGATCCGCGCCTTGAAGACCGTCGCATTCGGGATCCGGATATGGTTCCCGTCCAGGCTCAAAAGGATCGTCGCCCGACTGGTCAGCCGGATCACATGCCCCAGATCCCCCTCGATCTCCACCAGATCCTTGGGCCGAAACGGCTGCCTGATCGACAACATGATCGACGATATGAAATTCTCCACCGTGTCCCGGACCGCAAACCCGATCGCCAGCCCCACGATCCCCGCCGCGCCAAGGATCGTGCCCAACAACGCCGTCGCGTTCAGCAGATCCAGCGCCAGCACCACACCCAGAACAACGAACGCCAGCCGGACCACCTGCCGGTAGATGTCCGCGATGAACGCGTTCGGTGCCAGCCGCTCCCACGGCCAGCGTCGCCGGGCCAGCCAGAACCCGAACACCCACATCGCCGCCGCCGCCGACAACGCCACAAGGATCAGCGGCGAAAACGCGATGGCCTGTTCTGCGCGCTCGCGCATCCGCTCCAATGCCGGGTTCAATCGCTCCACGACGTCGGTGCTTTCCATCACGCCGTTCTCGATGGCCACGACGCCCTCGACCCGCGCCACCAAATCGTTCAGATCCTCGATCCGCCCCGCATCCACCACCGTGCCGCGCAACGTCACGATCCCGTTCGACACCGTCGCGCGCACGTCATCGTATCCATCCAATTGACCCAGGATCGCCATGATCCGGTCGCGCACCGCAAAATCCTGCGCCCGGTCGCTGTCCACCGTGATCGTGCCGTCGGGCTGCGTGCCCTCCGATTGCGCGGCGACCGGCCCACAGAGCGCCACTGCGAGGAGGGCCAACGGCCCGAGAAGCAGACTCCGAGCGTGCCGCCCGAGAAGCACCCGCAACCCGCGCAACATCACACCGACACCGGGGCCGCCTTCGCAACCTTGTCCAACGCCATCAACACGCCGATCACGCCCGCCATATCGTCCAGCCGGATCATGTTTGGCCCGTCCGATGGCGCGTTATCCGGGTCCTCATGCGTCTCAAGAAACACGCCGGCCACGCCCACGGCCACCGCCGCGCGCGCCAGAACCGGGGCGAATTCCCTCTGCCCGCCGCTTGATCCGCCCAATCCACCGGGCTGCGCCACCGCATGGGTCGCGTCCATGATCACCGGGTAGCCTGTCTTGGCCATCTCCGGCAACGACCGCATATCCGCCACCAATGCGTTGTACCCGAACGACACGCCCCGCTCGGTCAACAGCATCCGCCGGTTGCCGGTGCTGGCGACCTTCTCGGCCACATTCGCCATGTCCCAGGGGGCCAGAAATTGCCCCTTCTTCACATTGATCGCCGCCCCGGTCTCGCCCGCCGCCAACAAAAGATCTGTCTGACGGCACAAAAACGCGGGGATCTGCAACACATCGACGGCCTGCGCGACCGGCGCGCAGTGCTCGGGCGCATGAACATCCGTCAACACCGGACAGCCGAATTCGTCCCGTATCGCCGCAAGGATGCGCAACCCGTCGTCCATCCCAAGGCCGCGCTTGCCGCCAAGCGACGTGCGATTGGCCTTGTCATAACTGCCCTTGAAGATGAATTGCGCGCCCGCATTTGCGCAGACCTCGGCCATATGCCCCGCGATCATGCGCGCATGGTCGAGGCTTTCCAACTGGCACGGCCCCGCAATCACACTCAGCGGTGCCGCGTTCGAAACGCTCAACGCGCCAATATCCACAGTCTTCATTGCGTCCCTCCGGGGCCGGTCTGGCCCCGGATTCCGCGATCAGGAACTGACCTGTTCGCGTAAGATCGAGGCTGTCATCGATATCAACAGGTAGATGCCAGAAAAGACGACGAAGGCAAGCAGGGTATTCTCGAACGCTTTCGGAAACGCCGCTTCGTCGGGTGGCACCGGGAAAACACCCATCGAGATGTACAACGATTGGCGGTTGGCCTGCATCCGGGCGGCTTCGCGCGCCTGCATCGCTTCGGTCAGCATCAGACGCCGGGTTTCCAGGTCTGCCTGCGCCACGACCAATTCCGATTGCACCTGTGCCAGGGACACTTCCCCACCGGTCAGGGCCGTGCGCATCTCCGTCACCTGGGCCTCCAGCCGCTCGATCTGGGCCTGCGATGCGGCCACGCGACCGGCATTCGGGCGTGACGCGGCATTCATCTCCGCAAGGCGCAAACGCTCTTCCGTCAAGCGCGCTTCAAGGCTGGCAATCTGCGTGAACACAAGGTTCAACTCTGCCTCCGGCGAGACGACTTCAAGCTGTTGTTGCAGCTCCAGAACCCGGGCCTGAGCCGTCGCCGCGCGGGCCTCGGCGTCGCTGAACGCGTCTTCCGCGCCAACCATCCCGTCGGCCCGCACGCGCGCCGACATCTCTTCGACCCGCTCTTCGGCATAGCCGATCAGCGCCTCTGAAAACTGCTGACTGGCAACCGGATCGGCGGCCAAAACATCCATGCGGATCAGTCCCTCGGTCGGATCATAGCTGATCACGAGGTTGCGCAGGTAGGTGTTGTACATCTGTTCGACCGTCGCATCCGGCGAAAGACGCGTCAGCGGATCGATGTTCTCGCCGCTGAAATGGCCCCGAAAATCAAGCTCTTCGTCCAGGCGCAGCATTGCTTCGCGGCTTTCGAGATAGCTTTGAACGGTGATCGATTCCTGCGTGGTGGCAAACCCTCCACCGCCCAGAAGGCTGCCCAAACCGCCACCGCCGCCGGTTGGCGCTTCGGCTTTCTGGATCACGAATTCCGTGTTGGTCACGTAAAGCGGGGTCGCGACGGCATAGAAATAATAGCTCACAAGGATCGTGGGCAGCAGGACGAAACACGCAAGCCGCGCGCCCAGTTGCACCAGCTTGCGACGACGGCGTGCGGCGATGTCGCGCTGCACGCGCATGATCTCGGCGGCCCGGTCCTCTGCACCAAGTGCGACCCCTGCGCCCGGTGGCGGGGACGGGGCGTTGACCTCGGTGGACGGCAGTTTCGCGGTCGCGGCCCGGACCGGCAATGTGTTGCCCGTGGCGGCACCTGCGCCCGTCGCTGCCGCTGCACCGCCCGCACCGCCAGTGGTGGTATCGTCCACCACCAGTTCCAGCATGGAGGATTGGTTGAACGGATCAATGCCGCGATTGCGCAGCTGCCGCACCGCGTCAAAATCCGACGACGGCTGCAAACCCTGCTTCTGGGCCAGTCGCCGCGCCATGCGCAATTGGCGACCGGTCAGGCCCTCGGCCCGGATCGCGGCCAGTTGTTGTTCCGCGTTTTGCGGCGCGGCGCTTGCCGTGCCGACCCCCGCCCCGGCGATTGCACCGGCCTCTGCGGCAGGGCCCGCAGTGTTCTGCGCCGCGTCGCTTGCGGCTTGTGCCAAATTGGGTGTTTCGGCCTTCTGCCCGCTCGCCTGCGCGGCCTTCAGCCGTGCCGCGCGCTCATAGGCGGCCGATCCGGGCATCGGCTCATCACCAAAACCGTCCTCCGTCACTTCCGGCAAGGTGTAATCGGTTTCCGTAACTGCCGCGGCCGCACTTGTGCCGGCCCCGTCGGCTCGCTGCCGCGCGTCATCAGCCTCCGCCTGGCGCGTTTCGCCGGTGGGGGCCACGGCATCATTGCGCCGGATGCGGAATTTTCTAGCCTTGGGTTTCGTAGTCATAAAGCTGCTTCGCCTCTTCCAGCGTGTCGAACGAGTGCAGTTTTCCGTCTCTCAGGACGGCCGCACGCCGCGCAAATTTTTCGAGTGTTTGGGCCTGGTGCGATACGATCACAACCGTTGCATTCTTCAACCGCTCCGCCAGGATATTGCCCGCGCGCCGGTTGAAATTGGCATCCGTCGAGGCCGGCATCCCTTCGTCGATCAGGTAGATGTCAAATTCCAGCGCCAGCAGCAGTGAAAAATTGAACCGTGCCCGCATGCCGCTTGAATAGGTCCCCAGCGGCATGTCGAAATATTCCTCGATCCCGCACAGCCAGCGACAGAACGCCTCCACGTAATCGGGGTCGAGCCCGTAAAGCTGCGCAATGTAGCGACAATTTTCCATCGCCGACAGCTTGTTGATCAGCCCGCCCATGAACCCCAACGGGAACGAAATCCGTGCATCGCGCGTGATCAGCCCCTCATCGGGTTTTTCCAACCCGCACATCATCTTGATCAACGTGGTCTTGCCGGTGCCGTTGGGCGCGAGAATCCCCATGGAATACCCGATATCCACGCGAAAAGACGCCTGGTCGAGGATCACCTTACGG
>CAZPJO010000012.1:0-10608 GCA_964586895.1 uncultured Roseicyclus sp. | reverse complement strand
GTCCAGAAGGATTTGGAAACCCCTGAAAACTCCAACATCGTTTAGCCGCCCACATAAGCCTACCGATGCGTGCTCTCTTAACGGTGTCACGTCACCATTTTGGAAACATACTGCCCCTTTAGGGCTAGATTATGTCCGATGCAGCAAAGATAATACAGGGCATTTTCCTCAACTTGAGCCCAAGGGCGGAGACCCGCGCGTTCACAACTCCTGCTTCTGCACCCGCGTCATGCGGCCGGCCACAATCGCAACCGCTGCCGCCCCGAAACTGAACAATGCGCCCATCTTCGCCGCATCCTGCACCGCGCCCGGATCGAACGCGACCGAGGCCACGAAAAGCGACACCGTGAACCCGATGGCGGCCACGAATCCGATCACGATCAGGTCGACCATGCGCATCCCCTGCGGCAATCCCAGCCGCAGCAAAACCACCGCGACCCAGCCGAACAGGAAAATCCCCAACGGCTTGCCGACCAGAAGACCCGCCAGCACAAGCCACGTCGCATCGCCCATCGCGCTGAACGCGACGCCCGCATTCATCAACCCAAACAGGCCCAGGATGATTTCGACGGGGTATTTCAACGCATGCTCGATCTGGTTCAACAGGTCGTGCAAATGCTCTTCCGCTGCGGAAAACAGGCCAAAGGCGCGGTCCGCATGGGGGATCGTCGGCACGATCGGCAACAGACCCAGCGCCGGGTGCAGGCCCGACATCATGAACCCGTACCAGCTTGCACAGGCGGCCAGCAGATAGGGCCAGAACGACAGCTTCTGCCGCACCCATGTGGACCGCCGCCGCACCTGATCACCGCGATCCAGCCGCCTCGGGAACCAGTTGAACACAACGAACACCCCGACTGCCGCAAACAGCGACAAAAGCAACCACACCGGTGCCAGATCGCCCGACGGATAGAAAATCGCCAGGATCAGAAGGCCCGCCGCATCATCCGCAATCGCCAGCAACAAAAGGAACCGCACCGCCGGGTGGCCCGCGCCGAACACCAGCCGCCCCACCAGGTATGAGAACGCGATATCCGTCGCCGTCGGGATCGCCCAACCGTTCGCCACCGCATCATACGTGTCCGAGCCCAGGAAATACGCCAGCCCCAGATAAACCGCGATGGGCCCGGCCATGCCGCCCGCCGTCGCCACAAGCGGCGTCGCGGCCTTCTTGCCGCGCAAGCTCCCGTTCTTGAGGATCACGGCCTCCCAGACTTCCTTGGCGGCAATCGCGAAGAACAAGGCCATCAACACGTCATTGACCAGATAATGCAGCGTTAGATCGCGCACGACATGGCCGTGCCCATCATCGTGCAAATGCCCGATCGGCGCGTCGTGCCAGATCACGAATTCCACGAAATCATGGTAAAGGTCGGCCCAGTAATGGCTGTTTCCCGCCACCGGGGCGATCAGGTCCAGATTGGCCCAGATCAACGCGATGATCGCACCGCTGATCAACAGGATCGAATATCCCGTGATGAAATTCCAAACGCGGTACATGCCGTCCCTCCCGCTGGTCGTTTTGTGGGTGATTAAACAATCAACCTCAAGGCGTCCATGGGTCAGGCGATCACACCCCTCACTCTACGCTTGAGGGTTGTATTGGGGCCCATAAAAGGAACTGCCGCAGCCTGCCTTAGGCCACGACGCCCCATACCGCGCCGGCCATCACCGCACCGGCGAGCGCAAGGCCAAGATACGCCGCGAACACCCGGGGTTTCACCAACGCCCAGACCGCAACCGCCGCCGGGATCGAGCTGACGCCACCGGCAATCATGAACGACATCGCGGCACCCTGGCTCATGCCCTGCTCCAACAGCCCACCGATCAGGGGCACCGCCGCATAACCGTTGAGATAGGCCGGAGCGCCCACAAGCGCCCCAAGCAGGATCGGGCCAATGCCCTCGCCGCCGATCACGTTCGAAATCAACTCGGCCGGAACATAGGCGATCATCAGCGCTTGCAGCAGATACGCCAGCATCAGCCATTTGCCCAGGAAAACGAAATTGTCCCATGCCGTGCGGCCAAAGATACCGCGCCGCTCGGCCTCTTCCCAGAACCGCCAGTTGAGTGTCGTCTTTTTCGCCCCGCAGCAGCCGCCGATCTTGGGCTGCACCCGCAACGGGTCGGCAAACACCGGTGAGGTCGCGAAAACCTTCACCGTCAGGCCGCCAAAGACGCCAAGTACCACCGCGGCAAGGGTCTTGGCCACGGCGAAATCCCATCCGATGCCGCCTGCGGTGATCGAGAACATTGCCGGGTCCATCAACGGCGAGGCCAACCAGAAGGCCATGACCGCGCTCAACGGAGCGCCCGCCACCAGAAGTGCGGCCACAAACGGGATCACCTGGCACGAACAGAACGGCGATAGCCCGCCCGCCAGTGCGCCAAGCACGATCATCCGCATCTCGCGCCCCTCGAACACACCGTCAAGCAACCGCTCCGATCCGGTCGCCTTCATCACGCCGATGGCGAACACCGCGAACAGGATGAAGGGCAGGGTGCCAAGCCAGTGATCCGCCGCCTCTGCCATTGTCGGCACCACCGCGTTGCGGTCGAACCACGCCAGAACCAACAGGATCAGAACGCCGGTGACGGCCACCTTGTCGAGGCGCGACCAGAGGTCCGGCAAGAGACGGGGGGAAATGCTCTGATCAGCCATGTTTGATCACCCATTGGTCGTCAAGGCAGCATTCCTTGACCATGAAATGCGAAATATCACCGACGAAATCATGGTCCGCAAACCAGATGATCCGCCGCCCGTCCTTTTGCTGATAGATCAGGCCAGCCGCGTTGAGATGCTTCAAGTGATGGGTCAGGACGGATCCCCTTACACCAACCGCCTCGCCCAGATCACCTGTCGCCATGCCCGTATGGCCCGCGCGCACAAGGCGCAGGACGATGGCAAGCCGGGTTTCCGATCCAAGCGCTGCAAACGCGCTCGACACAATCGTCAGCTCCTCTTCGGGGCTGACGCCGTCCGTGTCGGACGTATCGTCGGGCAGGGGGCGGCAGGTATCGTTAACCATGTTCATAATGTTTCTATAATTATAGAAATATCGAAATAAAGCAAATCCCTTGTTTTGTTGGTGGTTAGCCGTATATCAACGGCCATGACCGACCTGAGCACGCGTGCACACGACCTCAAATCCTGCCGAATCTGCGCCGACAGGTTCGCCGCCACGGTCACCGCGCACCGCCCCAATCCGGTGCTCTGGTTCGCCCCCGGCGCGCGTATCCTGATCGCCGGACAGGCGCCGGGCCTGCGCGTCCACGAGGCCAACACGCCGTTCTGGGACCGCTCCGGCGACCGCCTCCGCGAATGGATGGGCGTGGACGACGACACCTTCTATGACCGCTCCCGCATCGCCATCGTTCCCATGGCCTTCTGCTTCCCCGGCTATGACGCCAAAGGCTCCGACCTGCCGCCCCCGAAAATCTGCGCCCAGACCTGGCGCACAGATATCCTCAACGGCCTGCCCGATATTCGCCTCACGCTCCTGATCGGGGCCTATGCGCAGCACTGGCACCTCGGCGACCGCCAAAGCGTCACCGAACGTGTCCAAAACTGGCGTGACCATGCGCCGGACGTCTTTCCCTTGCCTCACCCGTCCTGGCGCAATACCGCGTGGCTGAAGAAAAACCCGTGGTTCGACGCCGAACTCCTCCCGGTTCTGCGCACCCGCATCGCTGAGATCCTTGCCCAATGACGCCACTCGACACCGCCTTCGCAGCGATGGCCGCCAGTCCCGACGATACCGCTGCGCGCCTGGCATGGTTCGACCGTCTCGCCGCGTCGGAACTGGTCCTTTTGCTGGAGGACGAAGCCACCGCCGACCGCATCCGCCCCCGCATGTTCACCGTCGAAGGTGCCGATCTGGTCCTTGCCTTCGACCGCGACGAGCGCCTCGCCGATTTCGCGGGAACCGAGGCCCCCTATGCCGCGATGTCGGGGCGCGCGCTGGCGGAGTTGCTCAACGATGCGGGCCTTGGCCTTGGCATCAACCTTGGTGCCCCGTCCGAAACGGTGCTGGAGACCGAAGCAATCGCCTGGCTTGCAGGGGTCCTGTCCGAACAGCCCGCCGAGGTGGAGGATCAACCCCAAGAGGTCCGCCCGCCCGCGAACCTGCCCGAGGCCCTGCTTGGCGCGCTCGACCTGCGCCTGGCCACGGCCACGGGCCGCGCCGCGATGGCCTACCTGGTTGCAACGAGTTTTGAGGACGCGCGCCAAAGCCACCTTCTGGCCTTCATCGACCCGGCCCCGGGCGCGGAAGGCGCGTTGGCGCAATTGGTGGGCGAGGCGTTGACGTTTTCGGGCCTCGAAGCGGCAAGCCTTGATGTGGGTTTTTTCCGGGCGTCCGATCCGTTCTGCGCACAGCTTGCGCGCGTGGGTCTGCGGTTCGATCTGCCGCAACCCATAGAGGCCGCGCAGGTCAAAGCCCCCGGCAAAGACCCCGACAACCCGCCAAAATTGCGCTAATAGCCGGCCTTGCGGTCCACAAGGTGGAGGAACGGCAGGCCCGCCTCGCCGCGCCGAATGTTGTCTGCGATCACTTCCGACGCCGTGTCTGGCCGTGTCTCAGATGCGATATGCGGCGTGACCGTCACCGATGGATGCGCCCAATATGGATGCTTTGGCGGCAAGGGCTCTTCGCGGAACACGTCGAGCGTCGCATGGCCAATTTGCCCCCGGTCGAGTGCGGCCAAAAGGGCGGCATCATCGATCAAGGGCCCGCGCCCGGGGTTGATCACGACCGCGCCCCTGGGCATTCGGGCGAGTGTCTCGGCATTGAACAAGTCCGTTGTCGCTGGCGTATCGGGCAGTAGCAGAACCGCGATATCTGCACGACCCAAGGCTCCGTCCAGGCCGAACACACCCGCGAAACACCGCACGCCTTCGATCCGCTTTTCGGACCGCGCCCAACCGCTGACGTCAAAGCCAAGCGGAACGAGCGCCTCTGCCACGGCCCGGCCCAGTTCACCCAGCCCGAACACCACCACGCCGCGATCGCGCGCCAGCGGCGGCACCACGCCATTGCGCCAGATCCCGTCTTGTCCAAGGATGTGATCATCCATCCCAAGGTGATGGCGCAGCACATGGCCCACGCACCATTCGACCATCCCGTCCGTCAGCCCAACATCGACCATACGGGCCAGCGGAACCCGCAGCGTGCCATTGCCCACGACCTGTTCCACCCCGGCCCACAGGTTCAAGACGGCCTTCAACCGGGTGTAGGGGGTGAAATCCTGCACCTCCGAATTGGGCGCGTAGACAATGTAATCGACGTCCTCTGGCGCGGCGTCGAGCGTCAGGCCCGTGTCGGACACCCCCGCCTTGGTCAACGCGCGGCGCAGGGGCGCCTCATAGATGGCCCACCGCTCGGGTCGGGCGGCAAATAGGATTACGGGATCGGACATGGAAAAACCTCAGCGCGCGCGGTGGACATGGGCCGATTGCACCAGACCAAAGGCGACCATCAACACCAGCATTGCCGATCCACCGTAACTGACCAGGGGAAGCGGCACACCGACGACCGGGGCAAGTCCCATCACCATCGCCATGTTGACCGCAAAATAGAGGAAGAAGGTCACCGCAACCCCCATCACCATCAGCGATGCGTAGCGATCCCGCGACATCAGTGCGGTGGCAATGCAGAACACGAGGATCAGCACATAAAGCAGCAGCAGAGAGGCCGCACCGACGAAGCCGAATTCCTCGGCCAGGGTCGGAAAGATGAAATCCGTATGGCTTTCGGGAAGGAAATCCCCTCGGATCTGCGTGCCCTGCATGAAGCCGCGCCCGGTCCAGCCGCCCGACCCAAGCGCGATCTGGCTTTGGGTGATGTGGTAGCCCGCCCCGAGGGGGTCGCGGGTCGGATCAAGGAAGGTGTCGATCCGCGCATATTGGTAATCCGCCAGCAGGGCCCACCCCGTGCCACGGCTGGTGAACACGGCAGTGACCGTACCGATGGCCAAAGCGATGACCGAGGCGAAATAGAGCCAGTGGACGCCCGCCATGAAGATCACGGCCCCGCCCCCCATCAACATCAGAAGCGAGGTGCCGAGGTCGGGCTGAATAAAGGTCAGACCAACAGGCACCCCGATGATCAGCAAGGGGATCGCGACGAAAAGCGGGTTGGATACCTTTTCGAGGTCGAGCCAGTCATAATAGGCCGCCAGCATCATCACGACGGTGATCTTCGCCATCTCCGACGGTTGCAGCCGCATGAAGCCGAGGTCGATCCAGCGCTGCGCACCGCCGCCGGTGGCGCCGAAGAATTCCACGTAAATGAGCAGCAGGATCGAGATCGCATAGGCCAGCACCGACATGTTGCGCCAGAACCAGATCGGAACCAGCGCCACGATGATCATCGCGATAAAGCCGAGGCCGAACCGCTGCATCTGCGTCTCGGCCCAGGGCTGAAACGAGCCGCCGGCCACGGAATAGAGCATCAGGAACCCGACACAGGCCACACTGATCAACAAAAGCGCGAGCGCCCAGTTGAGGTGCAGGATTTTCGACATGCCGGTGGGCGCCGATTTGACGTTATACTCCAGAAAGCTCATGCGCCTTGCCCTCCGCCACGTCCCGGGGTGCGGCCCGACGGCTGCGGGGGGGTCTCGAAGATCGGCAGGCTGCGGTGCATCGCCTCGATGTCGCGGCGTTGGCTGACCGGGTAGAGCTCGCTCGGGGGCACATCGCCGACCTGCGCGCGCAGAAGGATGTCGCGCCCGATCGGGGCCGCCGCGACCGAGCCGCCGCCGCCATGCTCGACGATCACGGCCGCCGCGTAGCGCGGGTTGTCATAGGGCGCGAAGCCCACGAATAGCGCATGGTCGCGCCGTTCCCATGGCAGATCTTCGTTGCGGATCACGCCTTCGGCACGCTCGGCGGCGGTGATGTTGCGCACCTGGCTGGTGCCGGTCTTGCCGGCGATCGTATAGGCTTCGTCCATGACGCGGCTTCGATAGGCAGTGCCGCGATTGTCGTTGTTCACCTTCCACATGCCCTGATGGATCAGCGCAAGATGCTCGGGGTTCACGCCGAGATCTTCGGGTGTGCGGCGCGGCTGAGGCACGCCGTCAACTGAGCGGATCAGGGTCGGTTCAAGCATTTTGCCGCTGGCCAGCCGCGCCGTCATCACCGCCAGATGCAGCGGAGACGACAACACGAAGCCCTGCCCGATGGAGGCGTTGAGCGTATCGCCGACGACCCAATCTTCCGAGAACCGGCGGCGTTTCCAATCCATCGTCGGGGCCAGCCCCTCGGCGATCCCGCTCATAGGCAGATCGTGGCGCACGCCACACCCAAGCCTGAGCGCCATCGCCGTGATATTTTCGATCCCGACCCGTTGCGCGAGCTCGTAATAATAGACGTCGCAGGATTGGCTTATACTTTCGAGCAGGTTCATCCGACCATGCCCGCCGCGCCGCCAGCAGTGAAAGCGGCGATTGCCGATTTCCATATGGCCGGGGCAATTGACCGTTTCATCCGGGGTAATGAACCCGCCTTCCAACGCGGCCAGCGCCACGACCATCTTGTAGGTCGAGCCCGGTGGATAAAGGCCCTGCGTCGCCTTGTTGGCCAGTGGGCGGTAGGGGTCTTCGTTCAGGCCATTCCATTGCGTCTGGGAGATGCCGCGGACGAAAAGGTTCGGATCAAACGTCGGCGCAGAGGCCAGCGCCACGACATCCCCGGTTTCGCAATCCATGATCACCGCACCCGCGCTTTCGCCGTGCATGCGGGCTTCGACGTAGTTTTGCAGCCCGGCATCGACCGACAATTGCACATCACTTCCCGGGGTGGCCGGGTCGCGGTCGACCTCGCGCATGATCCGGCCCGAGGCGTTGACCTCCACCCGGCTTGTGCCTGCGCGCCCGCGCAGCATTGCTTCGGCCTTGTCCTCGATATTGTAGCGGCCGACCTGAAAATCGGGGATCTGCAGCACCGGGTCGGTATCGCCGGTTTGTTCCAGATACCAATCGGACACCGGGCCGACATAGCCCACAACATGGGAAAAATCCGCGCCAAGCGGGTAGACCCGGCTCAGCCCGACCTCGGGGTTCACGCCGGGAAGGGCCGGGGCGTTGACGGCCACGGCGGAGAGTTCTTCCCAACTCAGACGGTCGGCGATAGTGACGGGCACGAAGGAGGGACGATTGCGGATCTCTTGCCGGGCCCGTTCCAAAGAGACGAGGTCGAGGTTCACGAGACGCGCCACCTCATTGAGCACCGCGTCCACATCGCCCGCATCCTCCCGCACCAGGGTGATGCGGTAATTCTGCTCATTTCCGGCCAGAAGCACGCCATTGCGATCAAAGATCAGGCCGCGCGCCGGTGGCAGAAGCCTCAGGTTGATGCGGTTTTCCTCGGCCAGCAGGCGGAAATCGTCGGCGCGTTCGACTTGAAGATGGCGCATCCGCCCCGCAAGGATCCCGGCAGTGCCGACAAAGAGCCCGCCCACAACAAGGCCACGCCGCGTGATCATGCGGGCGCTGTCTTCGATTTCGCGTTGAGTGCGTTTCATGGGCGGCAGGACTTCACAGGGCTTCAAGCTCGGCGGGACCAAGCTTACGCAAGCCAAAGACAAATTTCGAGACGGCAACGACGATTGGGTAGGTCACAATCGTCACAATCCCCTGAACCAAGGTAAGACCGAGCGGGTCGAGATCCACCAGCAGGATCCAAAGAACCAGCCGGTTGAGCAAAACCATGCCCATGATCGTGACGGCCACGCCCCCCCATTCCAGCAGGAACGGGAATTCCGTCATGTTCAGTCGCTTTCGCCGCAAGCTTTCAGACGCCAGAAGCACCAGAAGTGTCCAAAGGCCGGGCGGGCGTTCCAACAGGAAATCGGCCAGCAGGAACACGGCAAGAAGCGACGCCAGAGGCACCACCGCAGGTTGCCGCAACATCCAGGCAAAGGCCAAAAGCAGCAAGAGATCGGGGCCCGGCACACCCACCGTTGCAAGGTTCAGGGGCAAGAGCTTGAGCGTGATTAATGCCAAGGCCGCCAAAACGAACAATGCGCGGTAGGTCCAGACATGGCGGGTGGACAGCGCGCTCATGTCATTCGCCCGTGCCCGTGCCTGCGACAGCGTCAGCATCTGGCGCCACGGCACGCGCCGACGGGTCGGGCACAAGGCTCCCGTCCTGATCCACAACCATGCCTGCGGGCGGCCAGGGAGGGCCGATCAGGTCAGCCGGATCATCCAGTGTCGTGCCCGGATGGCTGCGCATCACGCGCAGGAAATTCAGCCGTTGCAGATCTGCGGACAGCCGCGCGCGCAGGCGGCGATCCGAGGTGAAAACCACCTGTCCGACAAGCAGACCCGGCGGAAACAGACCGCCATCACCCGACGTCACGATGCGATCACCGGCGGCGATATCTTCGGGATCTTCAACGAAATCCAGCACCGGGTTTGCGGTGTTGTCGCCCATCAGAAGGGCTTGCTGCCCCGAGGGCAGAATGGTCACCGGGATGCGGCTTGCAGCATCGGTCAGAAGCATGACGCGCGCCGTGCTGTCGCCCACGCCCGAGATGCGGCCGACCACGCCGAGCCCGTCCATCGTGGCCCAACCGTCAAGGATGCCGTCCCGCGCGCCCACGTTCAGAAGAACCGAGCGCCGGAAGGGTGATCCACTGTCTGCCAGGACGATACCGGTCACAAAGGTCAACTCAGGGTCAAGTTGCACCTGGTTGAGGTCCAGAAGGCGCGCGTTTTCCTGCTCAAGCTGCAAGGCCGCTTCGCGCCAGGCCCGCATCTGTTGCAATTCGCGGCGAAGTTCCTGATTTTGCTCGAAAAGGCGCGCGTAGCTTTGGAAATCTTCGGCCATGCGCGCGATGCCCGTGACCGGCGCCATCGCCCATTCCATATTGGGCACGTAGCGGTCCACAATGGCGGCGCGCATCCGTTCCATCCGCGGGTTGTCGATGCGCCAGATCAGGACAAGCGAAATAAGAAACAGCACCAGCACCGCCAACAGCAAGCGCCGGACGGGTCGTGTGTAGGAATCGTCGTAACTGTCCCGGGCCAAAGGATGCCTCTCGGGGTTTGGCTTGGATTAGCTGTCGTAATCTATCGCATGCCGCAGGAGATTCTCATACTCCAACGCTTTGCCGGTGCCGAGCGCCACGCAATTCAGGCTTTCGTCGGCCACGCTGATGGCAAGGCCGGTTTGCTCGCGAAGCGCCAGGTCCAGCTCGCCCAGAAGTGCGCCACCGCCAGTCAACATGACGCCACGGTCCACGATATCGGCGGCCAGGTCTGGGGGCGTCGCCTCAAGCGCGCCCATCACAGCCTCGCAAATGGTCTGCACCGGTTCGGCCAGCGCTTCGGCAACCTGCGCCTGGCTGATCTCGGTCTCCTTCGGAACTCCGTTGAGCAAGTCGCGCCCCCGGATGCGCATCGACGCGCCACGCCCGTCGTCGGGCATGCGCGCGGTTCCGATAGAGGTTTTGATCCGTTCCGCCGTCGATTCACCGATCAGGAGGTTATGCTGCCGCCGCAGGTAGGAGATGATCGCCTCGTCCATCCGGTCACCACCCACACGGACCGAACGCGCGTAAACGATGTCGGCCAGCGACAGAACTGCCACCTCGGTCG
>CAZPJO010000011.1:0-21449 GCA_964586895.1 uncultured Roseicyclus sp. | reverse complement strand
GCTTTCCGGTGACGGGCGGCTTCTCGCGCTCTGTCGTGAATTTTGATGCAGGCGCTCAGACACCAGCCGCAGGGGCCTTCACGGCGATCGGGCTCGGCGTTGCCGCTGTGGCTTTGACGCCCTTGGTGTTCTACCTGCCCAGTGCCACATTGGCGGCGACGATCATTGTTGCCGTTTTGGGGCTGGTGGACCTCTCGATCCTCAAGAAGACATGGACCTATTCGAAGTCGGATTTTTCGGCGGTCCTGGCGACGATTGTCCTGACACTGGGCTTCGGGGTCGAGATTGGGGTGGCTTCCGGCGTCGTCCTATCGGTCGCGTTGCACCTATTCAAAACCTCGCGCCCCCACGTTGCGGAGGTCGGTTTGGTGCCGGGCACGCAGCATTGCCGCAATATTCACCGCCACGCCGTTGAGACCGTGCCAGAGATCGTAACCTTGCGGGTCGACCAAAGCCTGTTCTTCGTGAATGCGCGCTTCCTCGAGGATCTGCTACAAGATCGCGTCGTGTCGGGCACCTCGGTGCGACATGTCATTTTGATGTTTTCTGCCGTGAACGAAGTCGATTACTCGGCGCTCGAGAGCCTGGAGGCGATCAACCGGCGCCTGAGGGAAATGGACATCAGCTTGCACCTGTCCGAGGTTAAGGGGCCCGTCATGGACCGTCTCAAAACATCGGAATTGGCCGCGCACCTCAATGGACGGATCTTCCTGTCGCAGTATGACGCGTGGTCGGCTCTTGCGTCCGGAACGAAAGCTGCTGCCTAGCGCTCGGGGGTGAAATGGAAACCGTCAGAGGTACGTTCAACCCGCTCGATGCCCCCGTCGGACAGGTGGAAGCCCACGGCAATCATGTTCTCATCCACCAATCGCTGCTGCCCTGACCGAGACTGATCTGGCTTCGTCTTGCACGTCCAAAGCGATCACAGCGTGCGTCCGGTGCGGGCGCGATCATCTGATAGGGATGTCAGCGTCTCGGGGAAGGGCAAAATGTAAGCGCTTGCATTTTGAAACTGCAACGGCTTACATCGACGGACAGGATTCGTATGTCGGGAGGGACACACGAGCAATGCCATTCCTTTTAGCGGCGATACTTTTGGCGGCCTTCATCGGCAATGTCATACTGGGCGCGACATCCAACTCGGCCATTCTTGGCAACGTCGGAGAGATGCTTGTCCTGCTCACAGCCTCGATCATGTTCGTCACTGGCATCCTGAAAAAAGAAGCAGACGCCATAGCTGCAGCCGCAAAGGCTGAGCCCGGCGTCACTGACGTCCAGGGAGGACAATGAATTGGATAATGACACTCAAGAGCTGAAGTCGGCAGAGCGCCGCAACTTCCTGAAACTGGCCGGCTCCGGTGCCTTCACCGCGGCGATGGTTGCAGGGGCCGCAGGCACGCTTTGGTCCACCGAGGCCGCAGCCCAGACCCAGCAGGAAGAGGCAGAGCGCGAAGCCGCCGCCGAGCACATCATGACGCTCGCCACCGCCTATGTGCTGGGTGCATCGCGCAGCTATCCGATCATGCAACTGGATCTGAAGGAAAACGTCCAGAACATGACCAACGGCAAGGTCTACGTGCGTCTCGCGCCGGGTGGTCAGTTGGGCGCGGGCGGCGCGCTGGCGCAGGCGGTGCAGGGTGGCACGATCCAGTGTGCGCAGCACTCGCTGGCAAATTTCGCGCCATTCGCCAGTGCCGTTGACCTGATCAACCTGCCGTATTTCTGCGGCTCGAACCAGCGTTTCACCAACCTGACGTCGTCCGACGCCTGGAAGGAAGAAGTCGATCCCCGCATCGGCGAGTCGGGCTTCAAGGCACTGATGTATATCGTGATCGACCCCCGTGTCGTCGCAGTGCGACAGGGCGGCAACGCGATCATCACCCCCGCCGATATGGAAGGCGTCAAATTCCGCGTTCCCGGCTCGGCTATGTTGCAGCAATACTACCGCATGGTCGGTGCCAACCCGACGCCGGTTGCCTGGGGCGAGACGCCGTCGGCGATCCGTCAGGGCGTGGCCGATGCCCTCGACCCCTCGGTCGGTGCGCTGCATGTCTTCGGCTTTGGCGAGATCCTGAGCCACGTGACCTTTACGCAGGCGGTGCCGGACAGCCAGGTCTATTCGGTCAACCTCGAATGGTTCAATTCGCTGCCCGCCGACGTGCAGGAAGGCATCGAGTTCGCCGGCGAAGTGACCCAGCAGCAGAACCTCGCGAAGGTTCCGTCTGCACGGTCCTATGCGATGTCGCAACTGATCGCGAACGGTGTGGAATTCCACTCGCTCTCGGAGGATCAGCTGGCGGAATGGCAATCGGTCGGCGGCTACCAGCTTTCGGATTGGGACGACTTCAAGGTCGAACTGGCCGGGTCCATGGACACGTTCGCACGCCTTGAAGAGGCCGCCGGAACGCCGAGCCGCCTCTACGTTCACGACGCCTAGATCCATCGGGCCCCGCCAGGCAATCGGCGGGGCCCTTTTTCGGCCCAGTCTTTCACCACATCTGCCGAACGCACGGCCCCGGTTTCCGGCCCGTAGGGGAATCCCATGTCCGATTTTATTCGCAACCTGAACAAGAACGCCGAGCGTTGGCTACTTCTGGTGTTCTACGTCATGCTGGTGGGCACGATGTTCATCGAAGTCGTCCGGCGCGAGGTCTTTGCCTATTCGTCGATCTGGGGCGAAGAGATCGTGCGCTATTCGTTCATTTATCTGGCATGGATCGGGGCGGCGGCGGCGGTCAAGGAGCGCGGGCACATCCGGATCGACGTGATCCTGAATTACGTGCCGCCGACGGTGAAGACGCTTTTGTATATCTTCGGCGACATCGTCATGTTCGTGGTCGCCTGCATCGCGCTTTATTGGTCATGGGAGGCGGTGCATGTGTCGTGGAAATTCGGCTCGGTCACGCATGGGTTGCGGATCAGCCAGACCTTCTTCCTCTTCGCCGTGCCGTTTGGCTTTGCCCTCGTCATCCTGCGCCTGACGCAATCCTTCCTTCGGGACCTCTCCGACCTTCGCAACGGCCGCGCCGTTTACGAAGGCGACAAGCTATTTGATTAGGGGGCCCGGCACATGCTTTGGCAAAACCTGCAACAGCAAACCATCGAGCTGGGTTGGGACTTCTACGTTCCGATCATCGTGTTCGTGGCACTGGTCGCCCTTGCGGTTCCGGTCTGGGCCTCCATCGGAGCGGCGGCGATCATCATGTTGATGATGTCGGGGGCGTTGCCCTTGTCGTTGGTCGGCGAAAGCCTGTTCCACGGGATCGACCATTTCGCCCTGACGGCTGTGCCGTTGTTCATCCTGACGGGTGATGTGCTCGTCCGGACGGGGTTGAGCAAGAAGTTCCTTGATGTGGCCGAGGCGATCACCTGTTGGGCCAAGGGCGGCTTTGGGTCGGCTACGGTTCTCGTTTGCGGGATGTTCGCCGCGATCTCGGGCTCGGACGCGGCGGGGGCGGCGGCGGTGGGGCGGATGACGATCGCCCGCCTGGTCGAGTCCGGCTACCCGCGCCCCTATGCCTGCGCGTTGGTGGCCGCCGGGGCCTGTACCGGCATCCTGATCCCGCCCTCGATCGCCTATATTATCATCGGCCTGGTGTTGGGGGTGAACGTTTCCATCCTGTTCCTGGCGGCGGTGATCCCGGGGTTGTTGATCCTGTTGGCGATCCTGATCACCAACACCATCGTCAACCGCCGCCACGCCTATGAGGGCGGCGGTTTGATGACATTCGGCGAATGGGCCAGCAACCTGTGGCGCACGATCAAGTCGGGTTGGTATGCGTTTCTGGTGCCCGGGATCATCTTCTACGGCATCTTTTCGGGCCGCCTGACACCGACCGAGGCGGGGGCCGTCGCGGTGGTGACGTGTATCGCCATCGGCTTTATCATCGGCACGCTGAAGTTCAGCGATTTTCCCGCGATGCTCGTCAGCTCTGCCAAGGTGAATGGTGTGATCCTTCCGATCATCGCCTTCTCCCTGCCGCTGGCCCAAGCCCTCGCTATCCTTGGCGTTCCACAGGGGTTCGTTGCCGCCGCCACCAGCGTGAGCGAGGATCCCCGGGTTCTGATCCTGATGATGATCCTGATCCTGATCGCGGCGGGCTGTGTGATGGAGACGACGCCCAACATCGTGATCCTCGCGCCGATCCTGTTCCCGCTGGCGCAGAACATCGGCATGAACGAGATCCAGTTCTGCATCAAGATGATCACCGCCCTGGGCGTGGGGTTCATCACGCCGCCGCTTGGCCTGAACCTGTTCGTCGTGTCGGGGATCACGGGGGAATCGATCCTGAAAATCGCAGCCCGTGCCGTGCCGTTCGTGTTCTTCATGCTGTTGGTGACGCTCTTGATCGCCTATGTCCCGGCCATCTCGACGGTGCTCTTGCCAGAGATCTATCGTTGATCGGGCAGGCCCAGGGCGCAACGTAGGGCAGGGGCGGAGCATCCGGAACGGCGGACCCGTCGCCACACCGGGCAATTATGGCAAAGGTGAAGTCACATGTATGATCACATCGTTGTGCCGATGGCACTGGATCACGGCTTTGGCGCGACGGCGCTTAGACTGGCGCAATCCATTCTCAATGACGGGGGGCAGATCACGGCGCTTCATGTCTATGAGCAGCCTTCGGGCACCGTAAGTGCGTATCTGGACGAAGACGTCGTGCGCCAAGCATTCGCCGCAGCGCAGGCGCGGCTGGCCGAGCGTATGAAAGGCGTGCCCCATGCGCGCGCGGTGGTTGTCAAAGGTCACAGCGGCCGCACGATCATCGATTTCGCCACGCGCGAGAGGGCCGATTGTATCGTCATCGGATCCCACAAACCGGGATTGATTGACTACCTGCTCGGCTCGACCGCCGCGCGCGTTGTGCGTCACGCCCCCTGCGCGGTGCATGTGTTGCGTGATCCCGAATAGGGCCTGTGGTCGCAAGCAACCGATCACAACATCTTATACCGCGATGAAATGACCGGGATTTCCGGCATTGTCCGCTTGTCTAAGGCCGAGAAGACAAGAACGGCCTCCTGAACCGGGCTGACCCAGCAGGCTGGTCAAAACTCTGAAAAACAGGGGCAAACCAAGAAACGGCCAGCATCCGGCGCGGGTCATGGCAGAATGTCCGATCTGAAAAAGGGGATGCGGCGGCCCCGGGGGGTGGGGCCGCCGCGGACGACATCACGAGAAGAGGAAATCGCTTTCCGTCAGGCTGTCGGCGGTGATGCCGTTCAGCGTGATCTCGGTGTCGTTGACATTGATCACGGCGCCGTCGTCACCATCGGCTATGCGATCCTTGAGGTCGGCAAATTCGATCATGTCATCGATGATGATCTGGATCTTGTCTTCGCCCTGCGTGAAGTCGGTCACGACGTCCGAGCCTTCGCTGGCGTGGAACCGGAAAGTATCCACACCGTCACCGCCGGTGAGGACATCATCGTCCCGACCGCCAACCAGCCGGTCATCTCCGGCACCGCCGTCAAGGATGTCGTTCCCGCGCCCACCTGTCAGAAGGTCGTTGCCGTCACCGCCGAGGCCTACGTCATCACCAGCGCCGAGATTGATCGCATCATTGCCGCCGAGGCCCGAGACGAAGTCGGTATTCGCACCGGTGGTGATCTTGTCGACGTCGCCGTCGCCGATGATGAAATCAACCGTGCCAGAGCCGCCATCACCATTCAGGATATCGGCCGGAATCAGGACGCCGTCGATGACATGCGCAATCCCGTTGGAGGCTGCGATATCGGTCGCGATCAGTGCGGGGTTGGCGATATCGGGGTCCTTGTCCACGAGTTCGAGACCGTCCACGCCCAACGTCTCGCCCAGGAGCGTCGGAATGCTGTTGGCCGACAAAACCGCGTCAGAGTCGAGCGCTTCGGGTGCCACGTGATACAGCAGGATATCGGTCAAGAGCGGGATCGGGTCGCCGCCACCGGACAGAAGCGTCAACGCCTCGACGATATAGGCAAAGGCTGCGCCCTCATCCGAGCCTTCGAAGCCAAGCGTCTGTGCCAGGCTAACAAAGGCCGCATCATTCGGCGCAAACACGGTCAGGTCGGCATCGGGATCGTCCAGCGCCCCGGCAAGACCGGCGGCCTGTACAGCGTTGAGCAGGATGTCGAAATCGCTTGCATCATTGTCGAACTCACCACCGCTGGCCGCTACGATTCCGGTGAGCGTGTCGGCGGGCGCAGGTTCTTGCGGACCGTGCTCATTGGGGACGTCGGGCTGATCCGGGGTGTCGGGCTGCTGCTGGAAGAATTTGTCTTTGAGGTCTTCCAGTTTCTGACGCAGATCGCCGAAGTTAGCCAGCGAAGGGGTGAACGTGTCCCCGAAGTCGGGCGACGGGACGAAGTTGTTCCCGAAGTCCGGCAGAAATGGCGCGAATTTGTCCTCGAAGTCGGAAAGCGACGCCGTGAATGTGTTCCCGAAGTCAGGCAACGACGGAGCGGACACGTCGAACGATTTTCTGCCGTCAAAACCAACGAAAGCCGAGCCGAAACCCTTTGAACCGAACGAGATTGCTCCGAAATCGGGGAGCTTCGGGGCCGAGACGCTGGCAGTGGCGCTGGCGCCAAACCCTTCAAACGAAACGGTGATTTTTTTCGACGCCTGTGTCGCCCCCGATAGGTTGGAGTAACTATAAATCTTTCTGGTCATACGTGGATCCTCTTTGCTGTACGAAAGCCGATGACGAATCTTCGGTGTGTGAAATTTTCACACACTGCACTTTAATCCTGCGTCAATTTTGTTCAATATTTATGTGGAACATTTTCACACAATGCTTACTGTAGCGCCAAAATGAACAACCTTAGCGCAGAAATGAACAACGATGAGCAGACATTCCTGACGATCATGAAGGGCCTCATGCGGCCCTTGGTGAGGACGTTGATTGCGCGCGGTGTCACGGCCCCGGCGTTTTTCAAGCTGCTCAAATCGGTTTATGTCGAAGTGGCGCGCGACGAGTTCCGCATTGCCGACGCCACCCCGACCGACAGCCGCATCACGCTTCTGACCGGGGTGCATCGGCGCGATGTGCGCGCGATTTTGTCGGATGAAGATCAGGGATGGGAGGTTGCGCGCGTCAAGACTGCCACCTTTGCCACCGTCTTGGGGCAGTGGATGTCGCGCCCCGATTATCGGGATGCCGAGGGCGTGCCCCTGACGCTGCCGCGCGTGGCGGACGAGGGGCCGAGTTTCGAGGGACTCGTGCGCAGTATCAACACCGATATCCGTCCTCGCACCGTACTTGACGAATTGCTGCGGCAGGAATTGGTTGTCGAAGACGACAAGGCACGCCTGCGCATCACCGACCTCGCGCGGCAGGGCCCAAAATCCGACGCTGATCGGTTGGTGTTTTTTGCCGCCAATGTCGGTGATCACATTGCGGCGGCCTCCGAAAACCTGCTTGCTGAAACGCCGCCCTATTTCGAGCGCGCGGTGTTCTACAATGCCCTGACCCCCGCAGCGGTTGATCAGATCGAGGGCAGCGCACGCGACCTGTCGCAGGAGCTCCTGGAAACCCTCAACAATCAAAGCCAGGCCCTGCGCGTGGCCGATGCAGATGCCGATCCCGATGACGCCACAGAGCGCTACCGGGTTGGAGTTTACTTTTACCGCGAAACGGTTCAACCGGATGTTGCGCCGACGAAGGAAGACGATTGTGACGCCAACTAGACGCCATGCCCTTGCGTTGTTGGGCACGACCGCACTTGCGGTGTCCTGCACTCCGGCCATCGTGACCCGCGACGCCAGCGATCCGTTCGAAGGCGGCATCGGCGGCACCGGCATAGTCGGCACGCTGTATGGCTTCAGCAGCCTGCTGATCAACGGGCTGCGGGTGACGCTGGATGGGCGCACCGTTTATCGCAGCCCGTATGGCCCGATCGCAAGCGATACCCTTTTGCAGGGCCAGGTCCTGACCGTGTCGGCGCAGCGCAGCGCCGATGGCCTTGTCGCGCGCGAGGTGATGGTCGACTACGCATTGGTGGGCACGCTTTCGCACGCCCATGGCGGACCCAGCGTCAATGGCGTTTCGCTGATCGCTGCCGCGAACGCGCTTGGCCACGGCGCGCCCGGCAGCCGTGTCGCCGTCAGCGGCACCTGGACGGCCCATGGCCTGCGCCCGAGCCGGGTCGATCCGGCGCCTTCGGGCCCGGACCTGATCGCGGGCACGGTTCAGCGCCTGCCTGACGCCTCCGGCATCGGTGGTGTCAGCCTGTCCGGCTCCGCCCGCCTGCCGCAGCCCGGAAGCTATGCGGTTGCGTTCGGTCAGGCGTCCGGGGGCGGGTTTGTGGCGGATCGCGTCACTTCGGATCGGTTCCGCAATGCCCGCAACCTGCGGCTTCTTTCGGTGGAAGGATATCTGGAGCCCATCGCCCGTGCGCCGGGCTTCCGGATTGCCGGGTTGGGCCACAACTTCGCCCGCGACGTGGGCCTTGGCGTCATCGGCGGACGCCGCGCGGTCTATTTCGGGCGCTACGATGGTCTTTTCGGCGCCAGACGCGGCTTCATTGTTCCTGACGGTTACACCGCCCGGGCCAATACCCTGCGCGGCGGCCTTGGGGATGGGTTTACCGGCCCCGTGCTGGAGCTTTGAGTGGCGACAATTCGTTTGTAATCCTTTGAGCTCAACGCCGCCCCCGCTCTGGCTGGACGGCGCGCCCGTTGCGTTGGGCTATTGACAGTTACATTGCGCACGCAAACGCTGCGGGAAACTGGTCTGGCGATTGTCCTCGCGGCTGCGTTGGGCCCTGTGGCGGAATGAGGAGACATCAAAATGACCACCGAAGCCCCGCGCCATCCCTTGCCGCCATTCACGACCGAAACCGCAATCGAAAAGGTGCGGCTGGCCGAAGACGGCTGGAACGGTCGCAACCCGGCGAAAGTTGCACTTGCCTACACACCGGACAGCAAGTGGCGCAATCGGGCCGAATTCCCGGAAGGCCGGGCGGAGATCGAAGATTTCCTGACCCGAAAGTGGGACAAGGAATTGGATTATCGTTTGATCAAGGAATTATGGGCGCATGACGGCCATCGCATCGCCGTGCGCTACGCCTACGAATACCACGACGATAGCGGCAACTGGTACCGGGCCTACGGCAATGAAAACTGGGAATTTGACGCGAACGGTTACATGGAACGGCGGTTCGCCAGCATCAATGAACGGCCCATTGCAGAAGCGGATCGCAAGTTCCACTGGCCACTGGGGCGTCGCCCGGACGATCACCCGAGCCTGAGCGATCTGGGCCTTTAGTCAGCATTCCCAAGGGCGGAGGGGTTGGGCCATGGCGCAGATACATAAATCGCACGACGGTGAGTTGCAGCTACGCGCGCGCCGGAACACACCCAGAGAGCTCAGCGACGCGATTGAGCATTACATCGACAGCGACATGCCGCAGCAGCACGCGGATTTCTATGCGGGCCTGCCGTATTTGCCGCTGGCCACACTCGACCACCGGGGGCGTCCCTGGGTCAGTCTTTTGGTCACAAAATCTGCGGATGATCCAGCCGTCGGCATCACCGTGAGCGCCGGCAACAGGACCGACATCGTTGCACAGACGTCCCCCCATGACCCTTTTGCGCGCGCCTTGCAGCAAGGGCCGGCATCTGCTGCGGACCCTGCGAAGGATGGAGAGCGGCTTTTTGCAGGGGTCGGGGTCGATTTCAGCAATCGGCGGCGCAACAAGATCGCGGGTTCGATTGGCGAGGCCAGTGTTGAGGCATCGGGGAAAATGCGTCTTGGGTTGGTCTCGGACCAGCACCTTGGGAATTGCCCAAAGTACATCACCGTACGCAGTTTGGCATACGACCGACGCACGTCCGAGCTTGCCCATGACGGCTTCGACGCGGTCACATCTGCCCTGCCAGAGGACGCAAAGGCCGTGGTTGATCGGGCCAGCACGGTCTTTCTCGCAACGAAACATACCGCCGAAAACGATGCCGCGGGCAGTGTGACCGATATGGGACTCAACCATCGCGGCGGGACCCCCGGCTTTACGCGCATCTACGAACAAACCGATGGCGCGCAGGTTACGACATATCTGGTGCTGCCCGACCATTCCGGTAATCGGTTTTACCAGTCTTTGGGCAACATCGAGACGGATCCACAGGTCGGCCTGGTCTTTCCGGATTTCGAAACTGGCCACGTACTCTACGTCACTGGGGAGGCTGAAAATCTGCTCGACCAAGACGCAGAAGCGCTTATGCCGCGTGTCAGCCTGTTGACCCGCGTCAAGCTGACTGGTGCGGTGTTCGTCAAGACTGGCCTCGACCTGAAACTGACCTCGGCAGAGCAGCTTTCGCCTTACAATCCACCCGTCCGGCACCTGCGGCAGGATCTGGAACACATGGGGCATGCCACGGTCGCCCTTGATCAAAGGGTGGCGAACACGGCGACATTGGTGTCCACGCAAGCCCTTTCCAACAGCATCACGACATTCAATTTCAGGCTTTCGTCACCGATCGATGCGCCTTTGCCCGGTGGGTTCGGTGTCTTCGACTTCGCGGATATCCTCGATGCCGGATATAGCCATATGAACGAGGCCAACCCGCAGTTGGTCAACGAGGATTATGTGCGCACCTGGACACTCTCAAACGCCCCCGGCTTTGATGCCGATGGGAATGCGTTCCGTTCAACCGACCGGCTGAGCATCACGGTCAAACGCAAACCTGGTGGTTTGATGTCCAACGTGCTGCATGACAACGCCGACACGCTGATCAAAGGCAAACTGCCGGTCGCCTTCAAGGGCACAGGCGCGAGCTTCACCTGCTTCACGGCCCCTCATGACGGCAGCCCGCCGAGCGTCCCATCGAAGATGCTTTGGATCGCAGGTGGCGTGGGCATTTCGCCGTTCATGTCGATGTGGGACGGTATCGTTGCGGTGGCGAACGCGTCCCCCAATCGAATTTCGACCGATATCATGCTTCTGTTTTCGGGGCGTGATGACGATGTCAGTGTCATGAAGCATTTTGCGGCGCATGGTGGTTCGCTCCCACAAGGCGTTGCGCTTGGCATCGCCGCGTTTCAAAGCGTGAGGGGGAGCCCCGCCAAAGCGCGATCCGCGCGCGAAAGCCTCTGCCTTGCCTTGCCTGATACCTTCGTGAGTTTCGAAGAGCGGCGCATCGTGGCCAATGACATTCAATCCGTCGCGGACCTCAGCGAGCGTGAGGTGTTCATGTGTGGTCCGGATGCCTTGATGAATTGGAGCGAAGCGACGCTCACGGAGCTGGAGGTTGATCCATCGCGACGCCATCGCGAGTCGTTTGCGTTCTGATTAGGGATGTCGCTTCCATGAGGTCGGACCCGGGACTATCCTCGACCAAACGCCGCTTCATCGGGAGAATCTTGCGATATGTGTGATCTATGGCACCTGTCGGCGACGCAACTTGCCACCATGGTTCGAAGCGGCGAAGTTTCCGCCACAGAGGCGACGCGCGCGCATCTCGACCGCTTGGATAAGGTCAATCCGGCCATCAATGCGGTGGTTCAGGATTGCAGCGAGGAAGCACTGACGGCTGCGGCTGCTATCGATGCGCAGGTTTCTGCGGGCGAAGATCCGGGGCCGTTGGCCGGGGTTCCGGTGACGACCAAGGTGAATGTTGATCAAGCGGGGCTTGCAACCACCAACGGGCTGCGTGTTCTGGAAGGGGCGATTGCACAGCACGATAGCCCGGTGGTTGCCAATCTTCGCAACGCGGGCGCCATCATCGTGGGCCGCACGAACACGCCGGCGTTTTCGTTGCGCTGGTTCACCAAGAACGATCTGCATGGCCAGACCCTGAACCCCCGCAATCGGTCGCTCACGCCGGGCGGCTCATCTGGCGGTGCGGCGGCGTCGGTGGCCAGCGGGATTTGCGCGCTCGCCCATGGCACGGATATTGCGGGCTCGATCCGGTATCCGGCCTATGCCTGCGGGTTGCATGGGCTGCGGCCAAGCCTGGGGCGGGTACCGGCCTATAATGCCACCTCTGCGGATCGCTTTATCGGGGCGCAATTGATGGCGGTGTCCGGGCCCATTGCACGTTCCATCGAAGATATTTCCTTGTCCTACCACGCCATGGCGGCGGCCGATCCGCGCGATCCGTGGTATGTCCCGGCGCCGTTGGACAGCGGCCCATTTGAAAAGCGCGCGGCGTTGACGCTGGCGCCCGATGATATGCCGGTCGATGAGAGGGTGCGCGACGCGCTCATCCAAGCCGCGCGGACCCTGGAGGATGCCGGTTGGATCGTCGATGAGGTCCCCTGTCCGCCGATGCGCCTGGCCGCCGAGATCAACGCCGTTCTTTGGATGGCGGAAACGCGGTTTGCGGCAAAGGACATGATCGAGAAGGAGAACGAGCCGGATTCGCGCTTTGTATTTCGGCAGATGAGCCATGAGGTCGGGCCGATTGACCTCGATACCGTCATGGGTGCGCTTCAAAGCCGTGCGACCATCATGCGGGAATGGGACCTGTTTCTACAACGCTACCCGTTGTTGCTGTGTCCGGTATCGGGCGAATTGCCGTTCGATCAGCAGCAAGACGTCAAGTCCGAGATCGCGTTCGTCAGCGTCTACGAGGCGCAGTTGACGCAACGCGGCGTGCCGACATTGGGCCTTCCGGCGCTTAGTCTTGCGACCGGGGCCGTGGACGGGCGCCCGGTTGGTGTGCAGTTGGTCGCAGGGCGCTTCCGCGAAGACATCCTTCTCGACGCTGGCTTGACGCTTGAAGCCGCCGGCCACCGCCCTTCCGTTTGTGACCCCTTCGAACAAGGCTGACGCGGGTCGGCGCGGGGGCCTGCAGTTTGGCGCAAACGCCAGCCATATTTGCCTTGATGCCAATGGAAGTCTTGTGACGAAGCCGGAGACGCTGACCTGTGAAAAGCCGCCTGTCTTGTGTGACGGGGCGCTGACGTTGCGGCATTTTTTGACAGATATCGCGCGGGTCAAGCCGGGTGACAAAGCGCTTATCCTCTGGGGCGCGGGAAGCCTTGGGTCCGCTGCGCTGCAGATCGCGAAGTCGCAAGGTGTGCATGTTTCGGCGACGGCCAGTGCGTGGGTTATGACATCATTTTCTATACGCTTGGCATTGCCGTTCAGTGACCTGGTCGACCCCCCCCAGAAACGTGGCGACCGGACATAAACGCGGCAATGTTGTGGTTGTGTGAGCCACGACGGCGGCGCAGGAAAACAGATTGCCTGCGACGCGGAAAATGGTGAAATGTGGGGATGGACCAGCACATGGGCGTAGGTCGCATGTTTGAACGCATCGAGGATAGAACAGTATGAAATGGGCACGCGGACGACACGACGACGGCAGGCAAGTCACGGGTGTCGTCATCGGCGACATGCTCCATCCTCGCGCCTCGCTTGGATCGGAAACTGCGACCGGAGACGCGATTGCCTTGGGCGAGCTGACGTTGCTGGCGCCTGTCGTTCCGGGCAAATTCATCGGGCTGTGGAACAATTTCAAGGCGGCGGCGGAAAAGGGCGGCTTCGAGCATCCCGAGCATCCTCTGTACTTCTTCAAGGCCGACACCTCGTTGAGCGGTCCGGGGGCAGAGGTTGTGTTGCCCGCATCGGCGGGTCGTGTGGTGTTTGAGGGCGAGCTTGGGATCGTGATTGGTCAGACCTGCAAAGCCATATCGCCGGAAGAAGCCGAGGACGTCATATTGGGCTATACGTGCATCAATGATTTCACGTCGCTTGATGTCCTGAATGCGGACCCGTCGTTCCCGCAATGGACCCGTGCCAAGAGCTTTGACGGTTTCGGGGTCGCCGGGCCGGTGATCGAGACGGATGTGGATTGGAAGGACCTGACCATCACGGTTCTCGTCAACGACCGGGAGCGACAATCCTATCCGGCCGCCGACATGATCCTGTCACCTGCGCAGATCGTCAGTTGCCTGTCCCGCGACATGACGCTCAATCCCGGCGATCTTATCGCCTGCGGCACGTCCATCGGCGCAAGACCGGTCAAGCCGGGAATGGCGGTCGAAGTCGTGATCGAGGGGATCGGACGGGTCGGTGTGACAATGGTGGCGCCACAACCGTAACGGAAGCCGTGGTGTCCCATGCGGTCCAATCTGTGCAGCGATGTTTCGACTTTGAACGGTTCGAACTGTGTTGATCCGCCCATGTTCAGGCTTGTTCCGGGGTCTTTTGGTTGACCGGTCGGAGCGTCGTGGTGGCACGAGATCCGCACGCCGTCTGACGGGATCGGGTGTTTCAGCCTTGAGTTGAGCCGGTCATATGCGCACTCGCGCGCTTTTCCCGTTCGAATCCGGCGCACCCAATTTCACAAACTTCAAGTCGGGCGTTTCCGCACCATGCGATTGAGCCGAAAAGTCGTCGGTATACCGCAGAATGCGGAAAAATATATTCTTAACAACATCTTAAAAACGCACAACAAAATGGCAAAGTAAGTTTATTACCAAAGAAACGTAGTTGACGAAACAATCATGCGGTTATCTTAGTGCGACATAACGTAACCTTGTTCGGCTTCGGTCCCTAGCACCGGTCCACAAAGTTGCCACGAGGCGAAGCTTGAGGAAACGGGAGACGCCCGCAGATGATAAAATCCATCCTGGTCCCGGTGCGCGGCGACGGCATGGTGGCAACCGTCCTTGCGCACGCCGCTGAACTTGCCAAGAAGCATGACGCCAAGGTCAACGTCGTACATTGCCGGGCGCAGGCAAAAGATATGATGCCGCAGGGCATGCCGCTGAGTGATTTCGCCCGTAAGGTCATGATGGAGCAGGCCAGCGAACTTGCAAACCGGCAGGAAGACCACCTGCGCGGGATATTGCACCGGCTTGCGCGGGACTTCGGACTGAACGATGAATCGCCTGCAAATGGTGGCGTGACCTGCACCTTCACAGAGGTTCATGGACGCATGGCCGATGTGGTCAAGCACGCCGGGCGCCTGTCGGACATCATCGTGCTTCCCAAGCCGCAGCGAGAACGCAACCTTGGCCAGAGCTCCCTGAAATCAGCGCTTTATGGTGCGGGGCGTCCGGTGTTGATCTGCCCGGGGCAATTGCAACCGGACGATACATTTGCACAGCACGTGGCGATTGGGTGGAACGGGTCGCTGCCGGCCGCACGCGCGGTTGCGTCGTCGCTGGACATCATGCACCGCGCCGAAAGGATCAGCATCCTGACCGGTGGCAAAACGCAGGCCAACGAACCCACCGCCGAGGAGTTGGTGGATTACTATGCGCTGCGCGGCATCACGGCCGACATCGTCCATTTCGATGAAAAAGACCCGGCAACCGGGCTTCTCAAATCCTGTGAAAGGATCGGTGCTAGCCTGCTTGTGACGGGCGCCTACAGCCACAGCCATGAGACCGAGATGCTGTTCGGCGGCAATACGGAGCGGATCGTGGACAGAACCGAAATGCCCGTTTTGATGGCCCATTAGAAAGCCTCCGGCCAAGCACACTTCATCGGTCGCAGACGGAACACAAATCACACGTCCGAAGGCACGGACATTTAAGGGAGGACTACATCATGAAACTTACCAAAAGGCTTTTCCTCGGGCTGGCTGCGGGCAGCGCGCTTGCGACCATGCCGATCTCTGCCATGGCGCAGGATTGGGAGCCGACGCGCCCGGTCGATTTCACCATCATGGCCGGTGCCGGCGGCGGCGCAGACCAGATCGCGCGTTTCGTTCAATCCGTTGTCGAAGCAGGCGACATGATGAACCGGCCCCTGATTCCTACAAACCGCGGCGGTGGGTCGGGCGCCGAGGCGCTGTTGCATCTCAACGAGGCCCGTGACCCCGACCATACGCTCATGGTCACGCTGAATTCGTTCTACACCACGCCAATCCGGCAGGAAGAGCTTGGGGTTGATATCGAGACATTCACCCCCATCACGATGATGGGCGTCGATCCCTTCGTTCTTTGGGTCCATACGGACTCGGGCATCACGACCTTTGACGAATTCGTCGAAACGGTTCGTGAGATGAACGGTGAATATGTCATGGGCGGCACCGGCGCTGGTCAGGAAGATTCTATCGTCATCGCGTTTATGTCCGGGGCCTATGACCTCGACATCAACTACATTCCCTATGATGGCGGCGGCGCTGTGGCGCGCGACCTTGCTGGTCAGCAGATCATGGCGACGGTGAACAACCCGGCCGAGGCCAATGGCTTCTACGCAGCGGGTGATTTCGTGCCGCTGCTCGCCTTCTCGGACGAGCGGATGGAGGCCTATCCCGACGTGCCGACGATGCGGGAATTGGGGCACGAGTTCTCCTACTACAACCAGCGGGCCATCGTGGGCGCACCGGGCATGTCCGACGAAGCCGCCGCCTATTATCGCGAGATCTTCGGACAAGTCTATGAGGGCGATGATTGGCAGGAATACCTGGCGTCCGAGAGTCTGTCGCCGCTACCGATGGATGAGGCCGAGACGCGCGCCTATTGGGCGACGCAGGTCGAAAACCATCGCCAGTTGCTGTCCGAGATCGACGGCTAAGACCAAGCAAGGAAAAGGGGGCAGGTATGCGCCAAGGTGAGATATCACTTGCAGGGCTTCTTGCCCTCCTTTCTCTGTATCTGATGTGGAAGAGCGCCGAGCTTCCCATCGGATACATCAGTGGCCAGGGACCCGGTGGCGGGTTCTGGCCTTTCTGGTTGTCGTTCGGAATGCTGTTGAGTTGCGCGGCCATCGCCTGGAATTGGTGGCGCGGCCTGAGCCCGGCTTCAGCCTCGGACGAACCGCTGATGGATGCGTTCGGGTGGCGCACGGTCGCCCTTGTCGGTGGCGGTGTCGTTGCCTTTGTGGCGCTGATCCCGATCATTTCGATGTACGGCGCAATCTGTGTGTTCCTGATCTACTACCTGCGCTTTCTGGGGCGGCATTCGTGGCTTTTGACACTTGTGATCGCCATCGCTTTACCCATCGGGCTTTTCTTCTTCTTCGAGGGCGCGATGTACATCTCCATGCCGCAGGGCCTGCCGTTCACGCAGCCCTTCTTCGACATGATGTACGACATCATCTACTGACGCAGCCCTGCACCGAGGATTATCATGGAAGTCTTTTCTCTAATTGCCGATGGCGTGGGCACGGCCGTGCAACCGATCAACCTGATGTTGATCGTGATTGGCGTAACCGTCGGGCTGTTTATCGGTGCGATGCCGGGTCTTGGGTCGGTCAACGGGGTGGCGATCCTGCTACCCGTCACGTTCCTTGTTCCGCCCGCATCGGCCATCATCTTCCTTGCCGCGATCTATTATGGCGCGATGTACGGGGGCGCGATTTCATCCGTGGCGCTTGGCATTCCGGGCGCGTCAACGGCGGTGGCGACCACGTTTGATGGGCGGCCATTGGCGCTTCAGGGCCGCGCGAGCCTGGCCCTTGTCACTGCGGCGCTGGCGTCTTTCGTGGGCGGCACGGTCGCCACGGTGTTCTTCAGCCTTTTCGCGCCCTTGCTGGCCGATGTGGCATTGTCGTTCGGCCCGCCCGAGATCTTTGCCCTGATGTTGCTGGCCTTTGCCACCTTCGTGGGGCTCGGCGGCGATGACATCCCCAAGACGATCTTTTCGATCTGCTTTGGCCTCGTGCTGGCGACGGTCGGGTTTGACACCATCTCGGGCGAGCCGCGCCTTGTTTTGTTCGACATTCAGGGTTTCCTGCGCGGCATCGGCTTCATCGTTCTTGCCATCGGCGTCTACGGCATCGGCGAGATGCTCTGGACGATCGAGCAGACGCGCGGTGACGTGACCACAACGAACCCCAAGATGACCGCGAAGGGCCTTGTCTCCGACACCAAGGAGGCCGTGCGCCGGGGCTGGAAAGGGACGTGGATCGGCTCGGTCCTCGGCTTTTTTGTGGGCGTTTTGCCTGCGGCCGGCGCGACGCCGGGATCACTGATGGCGTATGGCGTGGCCAAGATGACTTCGCGCACGCCGGAGGAATACGGCAGGGGCTCGCCCGATGGCGTGGCCGCGCCCGAGGCGGCCAACAATTCCGCCTCCACGGGCTCCATGCTGCCGATGCTGACACTTGGTATTCCCGGCTCGCCGACCACGGCGATCTTGTTGGGTGGAATGGTCATGTGGGGTCTGACACCGGGGCCGCGCCTGTTCGTGGACGAAAGCGAATTCGTCTGGGGACTGATCGGGTCGTTCTATATCTCGAATTTCGTGGCGGTTCTGATCAACCTCGCGTTCATCCCTCTGTTCGTCTGGATGTTGCGGATGCCGTTCACCATCCTTGCGCCGCTGATCTTCGTGCTGTCCATCATCGGCGGCTTTGCGGCGACGCGCAGCATGCATGATCTATGGCTGATCGTGATCTTTGGGATCGCCGCCTTCTTCATGCGCAAGTTCGATTATCCGCTGGCCCCGGCCGTTCTGGCCATCGTGCTTGGACCCATTGCCGAGCCCACGTTGCGCCAATCGCTGCTGTTGTCTTCGGGCGATCCGACGATCTTTTTCACCCGTCCCATCGCGGCCCCTATCACGGTGATCGCCATCATCTTGATCCTGTGGCCGGCGCTGAAGCTGCTGCGCCGCAAGGGTCAGGTGGCGGAAGACTGAACGAAACGGTAAAACCGCGCCAGACTCCGCGCCTGCGCCTCTCTAAGTGATACGGAAAGAACCAAAATGCATACACTCGAAGACCTGATCCAGCGGCATCCCGGCACCGCCAATGCCATCGGGGCACCCGGCCGGGACTGGATGACATATGCCGATCTGAAGGCGCTGAGCCAAGACGTGCGAAAGGCCCTGCGCGGTGCCGGGATCGGCGCGCAGGACCGTGTTGCGATCGTCTTGCCCAACGGCCCCGAGATGGCGGCGGCGTTTGTGACGGTGGCGCAATCGGCGACCACCGCGCCGCTGAACCCGGCCTACAAGGAAGACGAGTTCGCCTTCTATCTCGAAGATCTCAAGGCGCGCGCGATTATTGTCGAGGCGGGCTATGACGGGCCCGCGCGGGCGGCGGCCGCGCGTTTCGACATGATTGTGATCGAACTTGCGGCAACCGAGCCCGCAGGCACTTTCACCCTGTCCACCGATGTGACCGGCAACGCGCCGGAGGCCGCACCAAGCGCCGACGATGTCGCCCTGATCCTGCACACATCCGGGACCACGTCGCGGCCCAAGATCGTGCCGCTGTTGCAATCCAATGTGGCGGCGTCGGCAGAGAATATCCGCGCCTCGCTGGCTTTGACCCCGGAGGATTGCTGCCTCAACGTCATGCCGCTGTTTCATATCCACGGCCTGATCGCCGCGGTGAGCGCCTCGCTTGCTGCCGGCGCCTCCATCAGCTGCGCGCCGGGATTTGACGCGCTCAAATTCTACGGCTGGCTCGAAGAGGTCGACCCAAGCTGGTACACCGCCGTGCCGACGATGCATCAGGCGATCCTCGCCCGCGCACCACGCAATGCCGAGATCATCAAGAACGCTCGCCTGCGCTTCTTGCGGTCGTCATCCTCGTCCTTGCCGGGCCCGGTGATGACCCAGCTGGCCGAGACATTCGGCGCGCCTGTGGTTGAGGCTTATGGCATGACCGAAGCGGCCCATCAGATGTGCTGCAACCCGATCGAGCCTGGCCGCCAGAAGCCCGGTGCCGTGGGCCTGCCCGCTGGCCCCGAGGTGCGCATCGCCCATGAGATCGAGAACCGCTTGGTGGATGGTGTCGGCGAAATCTCCATCTCGGGTCCCAATGTCACGCCCGGCTATGAGGCCAACCCCGAGGCCAACGAAAAAAACTTCTTCGAGGCCGATGGCAAGCGTTGGTTCCGCACCGGCGATCAGGGGATGTTTGACTCCGACGGTTTCCTGTCCCTGACAGGTCGCCTGAAGGAAATCATCAACCGGGGCGGCGAAAAGATCAGCCCGCTGGAAGTGGATGGAATCCTGTCCGATCATCCCGCCGTTGGCCAATGCGTGACCTTCGCGGTGCCGCATGCCAAGCTTGGCGAAGACGTCGCCGCTGCCGTGGTCCTGAAGGAAGGCCAAAGTGCCACCGACCGCGACATTCGCGATTTTGCGGGCGAGCGGCTGGCCGCGTTCAAAGTGCCCCGTAAAATCCTGATCCTCGACGAAATCCCCAAAGGGGCGACGGGCAAGTTGCAACGCATCGGCCTGGCCGAAAAACTGGGTCTGGGCTGAGGGGCACACCATGAAGATTTGCATTTTCGGCGCAGGCGCGATTGGCGGCTACATGGGCGCGAAACTGGCGCAGGCGGGGGCGGATGTCAGCCTTGTGGCGCGGGGTCCGCATCTCAAGGCGATGCAGGAAAACGGGCTGCGTTTGATCGAGGAAAGTGGCGAAACCAGCGTGCGTGTCACCGCGTCGGATAATGCCGCAGATCTTGGGCCGCAGGATTACGTTGTGGTCACGCTCAAGGCCCATTCCGTGCCCGCCGTGGTCCCGCATATGCAGCCCCTTATTGGCGAGAACACCACCATCGTCTCGGGCGTGAATGGCGTGCCATGGTGGTACTTCCACAACCTTGGGGGCCCGTTCGATGGCACGCGCCTGGAAACCGTGGATCCGGGCAATGCGCAATGGGACGGGTTCGGCCCGGACCGCGTGTTGGGCTGCGTGGTCTACCCGGCGGCCGAGGTTATCGAACCGGGCGTGGTGAAGCATATCGAAGGCAACCGGTTCTCGCTTGGCGAGCCGGATGGATCGAAGTCCGAGCGCGCGCTGGCGCTGTCCAAAGCCCTCGGAGCGGCGGGCCTGAAGGCGCCCGTGCGTCCGAAGATCCGGGACGAGATCTGGGTCAAGCTTTGGGGGAACCTGTCGTTCAACCCGATCTCTGCGCTGACGCACGCCACGTTGGATGTGTTGTGCACCGATCCCGGAACGCGTGAAGTGGCACGCAACATGATGCTGGAGGCGCAGGCGATTGCCGAGAAGCTTGGCGTCAAATTCCCCATCGACGTGGACCGCCGGATCAAGGGCGGAGCCGAGGTGGGCGCGCATCGGACGTCCATGCTGCAAGACCTGGACCAGGGTCGTCCGATGGAAATCGACGCGCTTGTGGGTGCAGTGAAAGAACTTGGGCGCGTGACGGATACGCCGACACCGACCATCGACACGGTCCTTGCGTTGATCGCATTGCGCGGGAAAACTGCTGGCCTTTACACGAGCTGAGCCGGGTTTGTTGCGGAAGGGCAGGGCCGAAATTTCAGGCCCTGCGCCTAGGCCATTTGCAAATTCGTGGGGGCCTCTTTCGCGCCGGTCATGAAGGCGACCGCGTCGGACATCGTGTAATCCTTTGGGTCCACGGTACACAGCCTGCGCCCCAAGCGGTGCACGTGGATACGGTCGGCGACCTCGAAGACGTGCGGCATGTTGTGGCTGATCAGGATGATCGGGATGCCACGGGATCGCACATCCAGGATCAGTTCCAGAACCTTGCGCGACTCCTTGACGCCCAGAGCCGCGGTCGGCTCATCAAGGATAATGACCTTGGAGCCAAAGGCCGCCGCACGCGCCACTGCGACGCCCTGGCG